>DPVA01000181.1:5542-7074 GCA_003529705.1 Gammaproteobacteria bacterium
GAATGGGCGGAATGATGTAATTTTCGCCCGGCTTTTACCCAAGCCAATCAGAAGCCCCGCCGCATGGCGGGGCTTTTTTTTGGCGGTTTAAGTGAAGAGTAGGCCATTACAGACGCTAACATTGGCTTTTGCTTCGATATGCACCTTATCGGCTCTGGTGAAGTGTTAGCAACTATTAATAGGAAAATGCCATGATCTCTACGTACGGTTTGACCGAAGTGGTTGATATCGTTTGGCGGCGTACTTGCGGGCGGATGATTATCCCGGCAGTCATCGTCTGGTTGTGCGCTGGCTCTGCTTGGGCACTTACGCCCGTCGACGCGGTCACGGGGGCTGCACTGTGGACACCCCAGCCCGAAGCGGCTCAATTGCGCTCGGGTCTCGCCGTCACCTACTCATATGGTCGTCAGGTCCATGTCGATGATATTGAAGTTTTGCGTAATCCCGTGATCGGTGACCCGCTTGAGAATATTGCGCATCGCACGATCGACGGAAATGTGCTGACTTCAACCCAAGCGATGCTCGTTGCTGCCCATATCCGGGGCCTGATTCACTTTGATACTGCTGGGACGTATGTCTTCCGGATCGAGTCAAACGACGGCGTCAAGGCCAAAATCGGCAACCGCCAGATCTGGGTAGATCCAGAGATTCATCCCAACCGCTGGTCAGCGCCTATCCCCGTGGTTATTGATATGCCGGGTTGGTATGAGTTGTGGATTAACTACTATCAGAAAAAAGGAACTTCGGCCCTGCAGTTGGTCTGGACGACACCCGGTTCCAGCGAGGAGACACATGTGCCGCCGGCTGCTTTCTCACACCTTGAGACCCAGATCGGCCAATAAGCCGGTAGTCGCCCGGGAGACACATCGGAACTTACTTCCAGGGGGCGTCACTTCCCTCAAGGGCGACGATGTGAGACTCAGTGAGTTTTTGACGGATGTCACGGTAGGGCGCATAGGCCTCGCAAACGTAGAACGCTTGTAGTCGATCCCACGTGGGGAATTCAATCACGACCAGCCGTTTGGGTTGCCATCCGCCCTCAAGCACCGCGGTCCTCCCACCTCTGGCGCGGTAGACACCACCATATTCAGCAGCGATCTTGGGCACCGCTTCAAGGTATCCGCTGTCGCGGTAAGCCTGCATATCGGCAGGATTGACATCGGCAATCAGAAAAGCACTCATAGCCTTTGGTCTTCAAATATCTTCTAAATAATTATTCGAAGCCTTAGACGATGCCGATCAGGGCGTCGAGTACATCGTTTGGTCGCTCCATCATCAGTGAGTGACCCGAACCATCAATGACGCAGACTTTCGCATCCGTAACGGAGCCGATCAGTTTCTGCGCGGAACGCACTGGCGTCATGATGTCGCGTTCGCCCAGAATGAAGAGCGTCGGGCATTGTACTGACCCGGCGTGGGCCAGTCCCTGATCATAGGCCTGACAGGCATCCAGATCAACATGGATGATGTCATCCGCTGCCTGTTCCAGCAGGCGCAGCGTACCGCCTGCCATCCACATCCCCGGATTTTCA
>DPVA01000181.1:7367-7691 GCA_003529705.1 Gammaproteobacteria bacterium
GCCATCCACATCCCCGGATTTTCATTGCCACCTAACTGGGCGGCTTTGCTGTATCCCCAGTAGGTGAGCATATCGATGACACCATGGTCATTGTCAGAAGCATACCTCAACATCTCAGGATGAACGCCCATAGGCGCTGTGGAGCCGATTAGGGCCAGTGAACGGACGCGATCAGGGTAACGCGCTGCCGCGCTCAACGCGACGAGAGACCCCATGGAGTGACCCACGAGAGCTGCGGTTACTACGTTGGCAGCGGCCATGGCCTCAATGACTGATTCCGCCATCGCGTCAATCGTTGGCGCTGGCTGACCCTTGGAGCGCCCA
>DPVA01000073.1 GCA_003529705.1 Gammaproteobacteria bacterium
AGCGTCTCCATCGAAGGCTCCCACTGGCCGAACAGGGCGATATAGATTAGGGCGGCGCCTGTCATTGTCGCGAGACCCTTTCCCTTGAGTTTGTAGCCTAGGAGGATTGCTCCAGCAGTCACCACCGTCCACGGCAAGGCGGGGATCCTGGCCCAGGAATTTTCGCTGACAAAGTCCCAGCTCGTAAAAGCAACGATGGTTTTGTTGCCGCCCAGAAAAACCTCGCGGACAAGGTGAATCAGAAACAACAGGCCCGCAGAGATAGATCGAGTGATTTCCTTGAACAGCGGTTTATCTTCGTATTCCTCAATTTCTGGGTCCCAGACTGATATCGGCATCCATTCGTACATCAAGTAATCGACGGCGGTATTAATCAATAACGGTAGGCCGGCAATCAGTGACGGAAGCCGCCAGAGCCAATTGGTCTCATCCGGTTTAATAAAGGTGCAAAGGGCCCAGAAGGCGACTAACAGACCCAGGAACTGCAGAGCCTTGGGCGACAGATTGAAGTTGAAGTTACCCACCGGCAAGGGACAATTTAGCAAGCACCTACTGGCGACTGCCGAACAGCGTATGGATCACGTGGGAGGGCTTGACGCAGCCGACAACTTCATCGCGGTCATCGACAACGGGGACAGGCCGGGGTTCACTGAGAACGGCTTCGGCAACCGTTTCGATAATGGCATCTTTGGATACCTTGAGGCTGCTCATCTCTACTTCAGACTCTATTGGGTCCATCACCGATTCAATCTTTAACACTTTCTCCCGGGGAACGTCCTGCGTGAATTTACGGACATAGTCGGTGGCAGGATCCAGCACGATATTCGCAGGGGTATCTAGTTGTTCAATGACGCCATCCTTCATGATAGCGATCCGATCTGCAAGTTTCAGGGCTTCGTCAAAGTCATGTGTAACAAAAAGAATGGTTTTGCTCAGCACACTCTGCAGTCGAAGGAACTCATCTTGCATTTCCTTTCGGATCAATGGGTCAAGCGCCGAAAAGGGTTCATCGAGAAACCAGATATCCGGCTCAACTGCGAGTGACCGCGCAATGCCTACACGCTGCTGCTGTCCGCCAGAAAGCTCTCGAGGGAAATAGTTTTCTCGACCATCCAGTCCTACGAGTTTGACCATATCGACAGCCTTTTCAATACTGGCCTTTGTGCTTCCCCCTTTAATCTGAAGCGGGAAAGCAATATTCTCCAGAACAGTTTTGTGTGGCAAAAGGGCAAAACTTTGAAATACCATGCCCATTTTTTCTCGACGAAGTTCGATCAGTTGTTTACTGTTCATCGCCAGTAGATCGTCTCCGTCAACAAAAATACGTCCGGCGGTTGCGTCCGTCAGGCGAGAGATGCAGCGGAGCAGTGTAGACTTTCCAGAGCCTGAAAGACCCATGATGATCAATTTCTCACCTTTGGCGACATTGAAGCAGGCGTTGTTGACGCCGACAATGCAACCGGCTTCCTGGAAACTTCTCGGGTCGGTCACCTTTCCATTGGAGGATTCGAGCAGCTTCTTTGCGTTGTCCCCAAAAATCTTGTAAACCGATTCGCATCGGATGACCGAATCTACGGGGCGGTTGGTGACTGCTTCTTCAGGCATCACAGCGGTCCGGGTAAGTTCTGTCGATTGGGTTGCAGAAACTTGCGACTCTTCGACTCATTATATTGAAAAAAAACCCCTCCCTTGCAACCAACGGCGAGGGAGGGGTTTAGAGATGTTTATAGCTATGCTGCGCTCTTACATGCCAGCCTGGGTGAAAGGCTTCCAGACATCTTCATTGTCAGCCAGCCATTTTTTTGCAGCGTCTTTGTGATCCATGCCATCGATATCCACAAGTGCAGCCATCGACCCAATCTGACCGGCATTGAAAGACATCTGAGAGAAGGCCATGTAGGCTGCCGGATGGGTTTTGGGGAACTTGTAGTAAGCCGCTTTCTTTAACCAGCCTTTGGGCGATCCGCATTTACTGTCACCGCCATCTTGCTTGCGACAACCCGGGTAGTACGGAGGCCATTCGATAAAGACAAAGCCGTCAGCGTCGGTGAAGTTGGGGGTCCAGTTAAAGATGATAGTTCCGCGTCCCTCCTTCTTGGCAGCAGCGAGTTCAGCCCAGAGTGCGTCTGCACCACCGGCGAACTTGACAACCCAGTTGTCGCCCAGCAGAGCTTCAACACGGTCCGGATATTCCTGACCATGCCAGCTTTGAGGCCCTTCCAGGATCCGACCCTTGCCACCGGAATCGGGAGTCGAAAAGACGTCTGCACAATTGAGAAGCGCCTTGTAGTCAGGTAGTCCGGGACAGAGGTTTTTGTCGATAACCCACTGCGGCACACCGACCTCTTCAAGTGTCAGGGCCGTATGGGTTCCGGCATCGATCACGCCGCCCTTGGCCATTGCGTTATAGAAGGACTTGCCGAAGGTAGATTGCCACACTTCGTGAGAGATGGTGACGTCACCGTTACGAATAGACTCATATACAGCTTGCGTATCAGCAGGTACATACTCGACGTTGTTACCCATCGACTCAAAGATTCCCCCAATCACGTAGGCCATGACCACTTGGCTCGACCAGTTGTGGATCGGAATAACAATCGGTTTGGTGCTGTCGGCCGCTTGGACTACCCCAGTGAAGGACAGTCCAGCAACGAGCGCTCCAGCCATCAACCGTCGAATTGATCTCGTCTTGATTAGCTTCATTATGCTCCTCCGTTGAAAAGATTACTTTGTATGGATCGTTGTCTGGCCCAAAAACAGAGTGCCGCTACTCTGTTCAGATACAAGTTGCCACTACCTTCAGTAACAACCAAGATCGTCTTGGGTTCCGTTATTAAACACTCTTATGAGTAGATAAACAACGCACCATGAGGGCTAGTCTAGGTGACTAATATTGGCAGACCTATAACCAAAAATACACCAATGGCTTGCAGTTGATGTTATTGATCTGATTCATGCGGAAATCAACCTAAAAAATTATTTTTTATCTAAATATCAATTACTTCAGACAGGTCAAGAGCAGGTTTGCAGACTGAGTACGGCATTCAACACTGCCCACCCGCGGCTGGGGCCTCCCTGAAGACCCGAGCAGGCTCTCGTTACGCCCGGACCCGTTGTTTTTTGGGGTCGTAAAAGGGGAAGGGTACAACCCGAGCGGGAATGCGCTTCTGTTGGCCATCGAGCTTTCCAATCTCAACCTCGTTACCTAACCCTGCGTGGAGGGTGTCAATGCGGCAAAGGGCAATGTTCTTTTTCAGGATTGGTGAACGCATCGCGCTGGTAATAACGCCAACCTGGGCCCGCCCGACTCGTACACAGTCTCCGTGGACTGCTGCTTCGTTCCCCGAGAGCTCCAGCCCAACCAGTTGTCGTTGAGGATTTGCTTTGCGCTTCTGAAGTGCTTCGCGTCCAATGAAGTCGTCATCCTTGGACTTTAATGGGACTGTGAATCCGATGCCGGCCTCAAAGGGGTCGGTCTGGTCACAGAATTCGTAGCCTGCGAAAACAAGTCCTGCTTCGATTCTGACCATATCCAGCGCGTCGAGTCCAAGTGGCAGCAGTTCATGAGGTTCTCCAGCCTGCCAGACCGCATCCCAGACCTCACAAGCATCCTCCGGGTGGCAAAAAATCTCGTAACCAAGTTCTCCGGTGTATCCGGTCCGTGAGACCATGACCGGGCGGCCATGCATGTCATCAAGGCGTCCCACGGTAAACCGAAACCATTCGAGTTCGTCTACCGATGTTTGTGCTGGCGGGGTCCAGATGATTTTATTTAGAATCTCACGACTCTTCGGTCCTTGAACCGCAACGTTATGGATTTGCTCGGTCGAGGATTTGACCAGTGCCTTCAGGCCCAGTGCCTGTGCCTGCTCGCGAAGCTATATCCCGCTGTAGTCATCCCCACCAATCCAGCGGAAATTGTCTGGGCCGAGGCGCAGTGCGGTGCCATCGTCAATCATCCCACCGTGTGGATAGCACATGGCGCTATAGACGACCTGCCCAACTGAGAGCCGTCGGATGTTGCGCGTCAGAACGGTCTGCAGCAGCCTTTCCGAATCGGGGCCGAGGACCTCGAACTTGCGGAGCGGAGACAGGTCTATCATCACAGCGCGCTCCCGGCACGCCCAGTATTCCTCTATGGCACCGGCATTATTGAATACAGTCGGTAGCCAGTATCCCCGGTATTCAGCGAAGTTGCGAGTGTGTTGCGAGGATCGAGGATGGAAGCCCGTCTCGCGCGTCAGTTGAGTTTCTGCGTCGGGGGTCATTCTGTATGCAATAGCCCGTGAAAAGGCTTTCTCCGGAGTGTAGATACGAACATGTATATCTGTAGGGTTCCAGCCGTTTGCTGCACTGGTGTCGTCGGGGCACGCAGTTGACGCACACACCAGATCAGTCATGGCTTTCAGAAGCACATAGTCGCCCGGCCGTGACCAGGGTTCATCGAGAAAAAGGACGTTGTGGTCATCGATACCGGTGTTGTAGAAGAAATTTACAGCTTCCCATCCGCGTCTTGGTCTGACGCCATACGGCACCATTATCGCGTTCAGATTGTCCGAGCAGTTGGGATGGCCGAAGTAGCCTTGGTCCTCGTAGTACCTGGCCGCACAGGCAAGTCCGAACGTATCATGGCGGCCACAGGTATCTTGAACCACCTCAACCATAGGATCCATATCTCGGTCAAAATACTTCGAGTAAAGGCCGGGGCCGGGATAGGCACTTCCCATCAAGGTACGGGTGGTGGTCATATCAATAGGTCGTTCTTTTCCCTGATCCAGTCCAGACGCTGAAAAAGCAAGAAAATCTGAACATTCCCGGCCTGCAACATCGATAATCTGGATATATTCACCCGCATGCACTGTGAAATGATCAGCAGTGCACTTGTCGACCCGAAGCTCCAATCGCGGGTCGGCGAGAGGATCCGGAAGCCGTGGTTCGGTGAGTTCACGGTCCCGAGAGCGGGTTACATAAACCGTCAGCGCCGTGGGCGGCGCCTGTTCGTCGATACGCATCGCGTCGCCAGGCGCACAGACGATACAGAGAAGGTCCTCACGGGCCGTGTAGCGATGCGTTGACCCCGCATCCGCATCGGGTCCGAACAACGCGATTGCTTTTGCATTGGCCGCGTTGATATTGCGTCGCTTTAACCCGGCAGCAACCTGTTGCGCGCTTGCTTCATTAGAGACAAGAATCTTTTGAAAGCCCGTTGCAGCTCTGGGACGGGTGTTACAAAGGCTACCAGGGGCGGCGCGTCCATCCTTTGAGAAGACGATTAACTCACCCGCCTGTGCGCCTTCCGGGTCGGTAACCGTGATCGTGTCATCAGCAAAAAGTTCAAAAGTCACCGAACCGCAGGGCGGTACCGTATAGCGTTCGAGGTAAGGATCAGCCCGCCACAGGCCAGGCTCTCTCGGCGTACTTTCAGCAAGGATTTGAGGATACATCCAAGCAACTCCTTATGAGACTCCGTAAGAGTTTAAATCGCAGCGATGAAAAAAGACAAAAAAGGCGATCTGGCACATAAAGCCAGATCGCCCCCAAGTACAGATTAACCGGTTAGTACTTGACTTGGTTTTGTGATTAGCCGTGCTCGCGCTCGTGATCTTTTTCCGTTTTAGCTGCGGAGATGATCACTATCACCATCAAAGCAAGAAGAATCAAGAACCAGACGACGACTCCGGAGCTCCCGGCGTTATTGAATACCGCTCCAGCGCCTTCCCAGGTGTCTATTGGACTAGTGTTGAACAGACTTGCCTGAACCGTGGTAGTCATGCCCAGCACTAGTGCGAAAGCCGACAGAACAGCAGTTGTCGTTTTCCTAATTGCATTCATATTGTGTACTCCTTATGCGGATTTCTGAAAGTCAGGATAGGCCGCCGTCGTGCCTTCAGTCTTATCGACACCCATCTCCAAGATAGCCTCAGAGTATCGAAGCATCCCTGCCTTGTTCAGAATCCAGGAAAGAACATAACCTGGAACGAAGCCAAGCAGGAAGAACGAAATTGCCCCGACTAGCTGACCGATAAAGCTGATTTCCGGGATACCCTCTGGCGCCGGGTAGCCGCCGAGCAGAATGCCGGGAGCCATGACGCCCCAGATTCCAATGAAACCATGGACCGAAACGGCGCCAACGGCATCGTCGATTCCCCAGTTCGTCAGCATCTTATGACAGTAGGGCATGANNGGATTTCTGAAAGTCAGGATAGGCTGCTGTCTCGCCCTCGGTCGAATCGACGCCTTTCTCCAAGATGGCCTCTGAGTATCGGAGCATCCCAGCCTTGTTCAGGATCCAGGAAAGGACGTAACCGGGGACAAAACCAAGTAGGAAGAATGAGATCGCGCCCACGAGCTGGCCGGTGAAGCTTATTGCCGGGATATCGGCTGATGGTGCGGGATAGCCACCAAGCAGGATACCAACGGACATTACTCCCCAGATTCCGACGAAGCCATGGACGGACACGGCGCCAACGGCGTCATCGATACCCCAGCTTGTAAGCATCTTGTGGCAGTACGGCATGATCAGGCCACCGATTGCGCCTACTACGAAGGCGGTACCGGGGTACCACAGATCGATACCTGAAGCCACACTGATAATTCCGCAAAGGGCGCCGCCCATCATCCAGAAAGCGTCCCGCGTTACCCACCAGGCAGCCATGATCCCACCCGCCATACCCATCAGGGTATTAAACGCAAAGGCAGAAAGATTGGACTTGATTCCGTAAATGTTTATCCACCCAAGGTCTGCTGACGTTCCAGCCATTGACGATGGATAGATGAGACAGGCACCGAGGAAACCAAAGAAACCCAGGATTATGACCATGAGCCCGGCTGCTGCCATGGGACCGCTGTGACCTGCTACTTCATTAGTGGAGCCATCAGCATTGAACCGGCCCTGACGGGGCCCTAGATTGACCAGAACTCCTAGAGCGAAAAAGCCTGCAGCCATGTGCACCACACCTGCGGCACAAACATCTCGGAACCCCCAGTCTGCGACCAGCCAACCG
>DPVA01000052.1 GCA_003529705.1 Gammaproteobacteria bacterium
AGCGTAAACAAGGTCACAGGTTTTAAGCCACGCTACTCCTAAACTGTTTCGGACCGCTATATTGGCTCCGGTTGGCTAGGAATGGATAAACGCCTCATGTGGGCGATGGCTTTTTCAGTCGGTATCTGCACTGTTATTCTGCAGAGATCGCTACTACCCATTACGCTGTCGGTCGCGCTCGCATTAACAAGTGTTGGCCTCATCATCGGCGCCCGCATTGTTATTACTGGGATATTCCTCCTTGGATTAACCTGGGGAAATATTGTCTCTCATTATACATTGGAGCAACGCTTTTCGAGCTCTGATGTTGGGGGCCTAAAGGCTATCACAGGCACCGTAACGGGGGTTCCACAGAAAAGGGGCGGAGTGGTTCGCTTTGATTTTCATATAGACCGCGCCGTAACGAAGGAGGGGAAAGAATTTTTATCTGGCCGTCGGGTACGTCTCAGATGGTATGAGCCATTGGAGACCCCGGAGTCTGGCGACCAATGGCGATTTAAGGTCAGACTCCGTCCGCCCCAGGGGTACCGTAATACGCATGGCTTCGACTATGAATACTATCTGTTGCGAAGCGGAATCCATGGGACCGGGTATGTTCTTGAAGGGGCAAGGCGTCCAGAATCCCGGTGGACAATCTGGGGTGCAGTAGACCATTTCCGTTCCACGTTTAAAGAAAACCTTGAGAGGTCCGCCGGCCTTGCGAACCGGGGAATCCTGACAGCTCTTGCTGTTGGTGAACGGTCAGGAATCGATTCGTCGACTCGAAAACTGTTGCGAGAATCAGGATTAAGCCATCTGGTTGCTATCTCGGGGCTGCATATCGGTCTAGCGACACTTTTCGCGTATGGGATCGCAGTAGGATTTTGGCGAGTGTTTCCTGGAGTTTGTCAGCGACTGCCCGCACACTTTGCCGGCTGGGTATTGGGAGTGGCGACCGCGTTGGGTTATAGCTTCGTCGCGGGCTTTCCAATATCGACCATACGGGCCTTTGTTATGGTTTGCATTGGAGGCCTCCTTGTGGGGTCCTGTACACGAACCTCTCCTGAAAACCTGCTTGCAGCAACGATGTTCTTCGTTTCAGTGACCTGGCCGCTCAGTGTCACCTCCCCGGGATTTTGGTTGTCTTTCAGTGCCGTCTGGTTAATCTTTAGGTTCGTGCCAAATGGACGTCGGAATCTACTCAAAGATCGGATCAACGATGAGAACAAGTTCCTCCAGAGGATAAGATCGTTGATCAACTATCTGTACGCATTGATGAAACTTCAATTGGTACTCCTGGTTGGGATGTTGCCATTGCTGGCTTCCATATTTGGAGAGATTCCCTTGTCGGGACCTGTCAACAACTTAGTTGCCGTTCCCGCTTTCGGGTTCTGTGTTGTTCCATCAGCGCTGGCGGGTTTAGGGGCCCACCTCCTGGGATACAGTAATTTGGTACCCTGGATATTATGGCCAGCCGACCGGTTGATTTCTGGAATCTTAGCGATTGCGGGATGGTTTTCCCAGATAAGCCTTTCTACGGTCAGGGTGGGGTCAGTGTTCGGGGCGGCCTTACTGGTTTGTCTTGGATTCAGCTTCTTATTGAAACCTGGCGCGATAAAACTTGGCGGCGCCCTCCTGAGTCTCGGAATTTTTTGGGCCGGTAGCGGTCTGTTTGGCGGGGATAAATTAAGTTGGGGGGAATTCAATATTGCAATGCTGGATGTTGGGCAGGGTTTAGCAGTGGTAGTGACCACACGCCAACACGTCTTGGTTTATGATTTTGGTCCCCGGTATGGTGATTTCAGTCTCGGCGAGGCTGTTGTACTTCCACACCTCCATGGGGAGAATCTCGGTGCCATTGATGTGGCCGTCCTTAGTCATAGCGCTAACGATCATGTTGGAGGATTTGCGGCCGTGGCGGATCAGTTCGCGATCCGGCAACAATTCAGCGGTGATCCTGGGCAAGTTCAAGGAGTCAGTTGCCATAACGCTCCGGAGCCTGCCTGGAACTGGGACGGTGTCCACTTCACCTTTCTTCGATCAAAGCCAGCAAAGAGCCGGAACGTGAATAACCTTTCCTGCGTGCTTCGTATTCAGGGAGATTACGGAAGTGCGTTATTGACGGGCGATCTAGAATCAGGCGCGGAAGAAGTGCTCGTGAGCCGTTATGGAGCGGAGCTTGCAACCGATCTGCTCCAAGTTCCCCATCACGGGTCAAAGACCTCATCGAGTTGGAGATTTCTGAATGCGACCAACCCAAGTTACGCCTTGTTGAGCAGGGGGAAACGGAATCGGTTTGGCCACCCCTCGCCAGGGGTGATGACTCGTTACCGCCGTGAACATGTCGATGTCTGGGACACGGCCGAAGAAGGACAGATTGATTTTCGAAGCACCGCGGCGGGTTGGCGAGTCGAAACATTTTCTACTGATTCAACGAGATTTTGGCACTAATTTTGGATCCAGTCCGGTATTAAGCGGGAAGCGAAGGTAGAATCAGATTCCCGGCGAATTGTCGTAAACCCATGTTCTTTCTTCTAAATAGGTAGACAGCGTGCTTGAGTTTCTTCGAAGCGGGGGGTGGCTGATGCTGCCGATTCTCGCTTGTTCGGTAATATCTCTTGCAATTATCATCGAGCGATCCTTGGCACTTAGACGCAGCGTGGTGACGCCGCCGGGGCTTTCTGCGGATATTGACCGGTCAATCGCCCAAGGACGCCTGGATCCGGACCGGATCGCCGCGCTGAGGAGAAGCTCCGCGCTGGGCCATGTCTTGGCAGTCGGCCTGGCAACAGCCCAAAGTGATCCCATACGCATCCAGGAGGCGGTCGAAGAGGCGGGGAGACATGTAGTTCATGGACTGGAGCGCTATCTCAACGCGTTGGGTACGATCGCGGCGACCACGCCACTTCTGGGTCTTCTGGGAACAGTGATCGGCATGATCAAGGTTTTTGCAGCAATCACTACCTCTGGAGTGGGGGATCCGCAAGTACTTGCCGGAGGAATCTACGAGGCCTTGATTACCACCGCCGCCGGGCTTTCGATCGGAATCCCAAGTCTGATGTTTCACCGCTATTTTCGGGGCAGAATCAATGAGTTGACGGTGGAAATCGAGCAGCAAGCACTCAGGCTGCTGGATCTTCTCCGTCAAAGAAATCTTCGATGAAGTTTGCCCCGCCCGAGACTGAAGAGGTTTCGATCAATTTGACCCCCCTGATCGATATCGTATTTTTACTCCTGATCTTCTTTATGGTCTCGACTACCTTTCAGCGCGAAACAGAACTTGAAATTTCGCTTCCCGAGGCGAGTGCCAACGTATCGTCGCAGCCAGTTGTAAGTGCGGTGATCCTCGAAATCGACTCGAATGGAACTTACCGAGTCGGAACCCAATCCCGCGAGCGATCGTCCGAGTTCTTCGCTGTCAGTCCTGCGAGGTTGTTGGAGACGCTGAAAGGAGTTTCCGGGAAGCGAGAAACGACTACGCTGATCATTAAGGCGGACGCTAACACCAGTCACCAGACGGTCATATCTGCGCTTAATGCTGCGCAGAAGGCGGGATTCAAAAGAATAAAATTTGCAACGGAGATGACGTCCTCGTGACGGAAAACGAAAATCCAGACAAAGGCTTTGCCCTTTATCGTCGCCTGCTGGGGTACGTGTGGCCCTATAAGAGCATCTTTCTGATCAGCATTCTGGGGATGGCAATCGTGGCGCTTGCGGAGGTCGCGTTTGCGGCTTTGCTCAAGCCGATCATGGACGGTGGTTTTGTCGAAAGAGACCAGGCAATCATCCGAATGACTCCGTTTTTGCTTATGGGTGTTTTTGTTGCGAGAGCCGTGGGGGCAATTGCCGATGAGTACTGTATCGCGTGGGTGAGTCGGCGAGTGATTTTTGACCTTCGCGAACAGCTTTTCGGCAAGATTCTTCGGTTGCCAGTCCGTTATTTCGACCTTAATCCAACGGCAGATCTGATCTCACGCCTTATTTACGATCTTGAACAGGTTTCGACCGCCTCAACGATGGCAATCCGCGTAATGGTCAAGGACATCCTGTTGGGGCTTGGCCTTGTAATCTGGATGTTTATTCTCAGTTGGCACTTGACACTGATTTTCCTTTTAGTCACACCCTTGGTTGCGATAGTGATCCGAAAGGCCTCCAACCGATTTAGGCGCTCCAGCAAGGGTATTCAGGATTCCATGGCTGGAATCACCCATATCACTAAAGAGGCCCTGCAAGGCCAAAAGGTAGTTAAAGCCTACGGAGGCTATGCGGAGGAAGAGAACGCCTTTCTGGAGGTGAATAAGGCGAACCAGCGTCGATCATTGCGAAGAGCCGTAGTGGCGGCCGTCAGTGTGCCGATGCTGCTTTTGATTTCCGGTGCAGGAGTGTCGGCAATAATCTACCTCGCGCTCACAGACACAGTGGGCCAGTTTGTAAGTGCCGGAACTTTCGTTTCGTATATGGGTGCCATTCTGTTATTGATGAGCCCCATTAAGCGTCTCGCTCGAATCAATGAATACCTACAGGCCGGTATCGCAGCTGCAGGCAGCGTGTTCAAGTTGATGGATCAGCCGGAGGAACGCCACCACGTGGCCGATATCGGGAACAAGTTCTCGGGAGAATTTACATTCCAAGATGTCGCCTTTGAGTATCCGAGGGCACAGGATCGAGCGCTCGATGGGGTGTCGTTTCAAGTGAGATCGGGAGAGACCATCGCGCTTGTCGGTGAGTCTGGTAGCGGAAAGTCGACTGTCGCTTCCTTGCTGCTTGGATTTTATGACTCTACCGCTGGCCAAATTCTTATTGATGGGGTGGCAATTGAGGGCTACTCAAAAAAAGAACTTAGAGAGCAGATCGCGCTGGTTCCCCAGGAGTCCATCCTTTTTGATGGTTCGATTGAGAAGAATGTTTACTATGGTTGCGGTCATGACGCTGATATTGATACCGCTGCCTTATTCCGCGCGACCGGTATTGACCGCTTTTGCGAGAACAATGAGGGAGTAGGAGAACTTGGATCGAGACTGTCGGGAGGCCAGCGTCAGCGGGTTTCGATCGCTCGGGCATTGTCACGAAATGGGGCTATCCTGGTGTTTGATGAGGCAACTTCCGCTTTAGACATGTTGTCGGAGCAGTCTATGAAGCATGCTATCGATGAATTCCGCAACGACAGATCGGTGCTCCTTATAGCTCACAGACTAAGTTTTGTTACCCATGCCGATCAAATTCATGTATTCGCCGCCGGGCGGATCATAGAGTCTGGCACACACGACACCTTGCTCTCACAAAATGGCGCGTATGCGAAGATGTGGTTTACCCAGCAAGCTGAGGCATATTCGGGCGAGAGTGCCCGAAGGGGCTCATGAGCCTGTCAGAACGTTTACAGCGGCACTGGTATAGGATTGACGTTGTAAGCCTTTTGCTGGCACCACTCAGCCTAATCTACGGGGCGGTCATCTCCGTGAGGAGAACCGCGTACGCCTCCGGACTTTTCAAGATTCACGAGTTTGCGATACCTATAGTCGTTGTGGGGAATCTCACCGTTGGCGGTACCGGTAAAACCCCTTTTGTCATGGCTCTTGCGAAAGAACTAGAACGAAGAGGCTGGAGACCAGGAATCGTCAGCCGGGGTTATCATGGAACCGCCTCACAGCCAGCGCTCGTACCCGTGGACGGAGACCCAGAGGTTTTTGGTGATGAGCCAGTTTTGATTTCGAGAAAGACCGGGCTTCCTGTGGTTGTGGCACAACGGAGAAGCGATGCCGTGAATCGGATTCTTGCCGAATCAGTGGACCTGGTTATCTCTGACGACGGTCTGCAGCATCTTTCTATGCAGCGTAATGTCGAAATCGTCATGATTGATGATACCGAGGGATTCGGTAACGGGATGTTGTTGCCTGCGGGACCTTTGAGAGAGCCAACGAGCCGACTCGACTCAGTAGACATTAGAGTGCGTCGGGGAGGCAGAGCAGGTCTAGGGGAATATGCCGTCGGGCTCCATCTCGGGGAGGCTCGAAATCTCGTCACGGGAAAAGAGATGCCGTTAGCGGATTTTCGCGACCAGGCGCTTACCTCTGTAGCCGGAATTCACCGAGCCGGGCGTTTTTTTGAAATGCTGAGAGAGCAGGGATTAACCATAAAGGAGTATCGGTTCCCCGATCATCATCAGTTTTTACCGGGTGATCTCCCGACTCACAATAATCCACTCTTGATGACTGAAAAAGATGCGGTCAAGTGTGCTAGGTTTGCGAAGTCGCACTGGTGGAGCGTACCGCTCCGAACAGAGATCCCCGAAGCACTGGTTACGGAACTCGAGAGCCTTCTCGGTAAGCATCCATAAACGACAAGATGGACGAAACCTTCACCGTTATTATTCCTGCCCGTTTCGCGTCGGAGCGGTTGCCCGGGAAACCGCTTCGGGATATTGCTGGTAAACCCCTCGTGCAGCGAACGTTCGAATCCGCAGGTCGTTGCGGAGCCAGTAATATCGTCGTTGCAACCGATAATGAGGGTATCGCCAAGGTAGTTAGAAGGTTCGGTGGGGAGGCATGCATGACTTCAGCGTCTCATCCGAGTGGTACCGACAGAACCGCTGAAGCGGCGCGGATACTTAACTTAGAAACTAACGAAATTGTAGTTAACGTGCAGGGGGATGAGCCCGATATGCCCGGCGAACTTATTGATCAGGTGGCAAGTTTATTAAGTTCAGATTCTGCGGTGAAAGTGGCCACTGCGTGCTGCCCGCTCGATAACCCACAGCAATATACAGATCCCTCTGTCGTAAAGCTGGTTGTGGATGCTCAGGGTCATGCGATTTACTTTTCTCGTGCCCCGATACCACATGCGCGGGAAGTCGGAAATCAGGCACAAGATCGGGTTCCCTGGCGAAACGTCCATCGACACATTGGCATATATGCCTACCGATGTGGATATTTGCAGACGCTTGCTCAGACTCCACCGTGCGAACTGGAGATCACAGAGGGGCTAGAGCAGTTGCGCGTACTCTGGATGGGGGACAAGATTGCCGTCGGGCAGGCGTGTTCTGTTCCTGGGCCTGGGATCGATACGGTCGCGGACCTGGAGCGAGCAATTCGGGACTTCTCCGGTCAGCAGGGAATCTAATGCCGGGTCCGTTAATGGTGAGTATTGAGGGACTCTCCCTGGATGCATCGACCCGCACAAGACTCTCGCAGGCCGAGATCGGAGGCGTTATCCTTTTTTCCCGAAACTTTGTCTCTCCGGGTCAACTCGCCGACCTGACCTCCGAGATTAGGGCGCTTAGGAGTCCCGCACTGTTGATTGCTGTTGATCAGGAAGGAGGACGTGTCCAGCGCTTCCAGGAGGGATTCACTTCCTTACCCGCGATGGGTGTGATTGGAGAGCGCTACGACGCGGACCCTAACGAAGCCTTGACTCTAGCACGGGCAACAGGAATCGTTTTGGCAAGTGAGTTAAGACGGTCGGGAATTGATTTCAGTTTCGCCCCAGTGGTTGATGTGGGCTCAACAAACCGGGCGATTGGTACAAGGGCTTTTCATCGAGATCCCAACGTTGTCCAGCAGCTTGCTCTGCGGGTGGCAGAGGGAATGACTTACTGCGGTATGCGGTCGGTTGCCAAGCATTTTCCAGGACACAGCGGGGTACTCGAAGATCCGCATCACGAACTGCCTCGTGACGAAAGAACTCTTGATATGCTCCGTCAGCACGACCTTCGAATCTACGAGAATCTCGATCTGGAGTTTATTACGGGAATCATGAGTTGCCACGTCTGTTTCCCAAAAATTGACTCCGTACCCGCGAGCCTTTCTCACCGCCTTCTCACGGGCGAATTACGGACGCGAATCGGCTTTAAGGGCCCTGTGTTTTCAGACGATCTGATGATGGGCGCGTTGCGTACATTTGGCGATCCAGGTGCCCTGACAACGATGGCAATTGAGGCCGGCTGCGACATGGTACTTTTGTGCAATAGTGACTCTGCCACCGACGCAGTACTTGGGGCCCGCAGTTTACCTCCTCTGTCTGAGTCAGCCCGGGCGAGGCTTGAGAAAATGCGACCGGAGCAGACCGGTCTGCCGAGTTCGGAAACCTTGGAGCAGGCGAGGAGGCTTGTGAGGAACTATGCCTGAGCCGGCGACGGGTAACCCGCGAGGGGCTAAGTATCGGCGCGTTCCATATATTCCCCGTTCTCCGTGTTTACCCGGATCTTGTCTCCGCTATTCACAAAGGAGGGTACGATTACGCGAAGGCCTGTCTCAACGATCGCCGGTTTACCAGACCCGGCAGCGGTCTGGCCCTTAACGACCGTCTCGGTCTCTGTTACTTGAAGGACCACACTTGCTGGAAGCTCAACGCCAATGGGCTGATCGTTGTAGAAGTTGATCTGAACCTCCTCATTTGGTAGCAGAAACGCTGACTGGCCATCGAGGTCGTTCGCCGAAATGGACAGTTGTTCAAAGGATTCCATATCCATAAATACGAAATCACTGCCCTCTGGGTAAAGGTACTGCATCTGCCGCGGCTCGACATGGGCCTTTTCAAGTTTGTCTTCGGAGCGAAAACGTTCGTTTAACTTGGTATTATCCGAGATGGCCTTCATTTCAAGTTGCGCAAAGGCGCCGCCTTTGCCCGGCTTTACGTGTGCCTTTTTCAAGACTCGCCAGAGCTTGCCCTGATATTCAACAAGGTTTCCAATGCGTACGTCTGAAGCTGATATTTTCATGAAGTTGACGGAGCGGCTAACGGCGGCGCACGGGATTCTAATGGTTTGCCGACAGCACAACAACTGAACCAATTAACTTATGTTGGGAAGCAAGATAATCGACGAGCCTCGGGAACCATTAACCAGCCAGTATTACAACCGGAACTGCGTCAGATGCCCGCGGCTTGTCAGATTTTTGAAGCAAGTACGGGGCCGACACCCTGACTATGCTTGCCGGCCCGTACCGTCTTTTGGTGCGCTGGGGTCTCGTTTGCTGATCGTTGGTTTGGCGCCCGGACTCCATGGAGCCAACGCTACGGGACGACCTTTCACTGGCGATCATGCGGGTATCCTGTTATTCAGGACACTCCACAAATATGGATTCTCTTCGGCCCCGGAATCGATCTCCGGGGATGATCTTTCACTTCAGGACTGCGCCGTCACCAATGCGGTCAAGTGCCTGCCTCCAGAAAACAAACCTGTGGCCGCAGAGGTGAACACCTGTCGGAGCTTTCTGTTGAATGAGCTGGAAACAGTGCCGCCGAAGGGGGTGATTCTTGCGCTAGGGAAGGTGGCCCACGATAGCGTCGTCCGAAGTTTTGACCTCAGCCCTGGAAAACTGCGGTTTGAACATGCGGGAGAGTATCCCGTACCCGGAGGACGTACATTGGTGTCGAGTTACCATTGCAGTCGCTACAACACACAGACCAGGCGTTTGACCCCTGAGATGTTTGATCAGGTGTTTGCCCGTGTAAGAGAAGTTTTTACTGAGCAATGCCGGTAGACAAAGAGAAAGTTGTTAAAGGACTAGCCCGCGGACCTGGGGTCTATGTAATGCGTAACGCCCAGGAGAATGTCCTTTATGTTGGCAAAGCCAGGAATCTGAAGGCTCGATTATCGAGTTACTTTAATGCGCCACAGGAAAACGGCCGACTCAGATTAATGATGAGCCAAGTTGAAGGAATTGAAATCCAACGAACCCGAACAGAAACTGAAGCGCTCCTTCTGGAATGCAATCTCATCAAGGAGCTGCGACCGAAGTTCAACATACTGCTGCGGGACGACAAGAGTTATCCCTACTTAAAGGTATCGACCACTGAACAATTCCCGAGGCTGTCATTCTACCGAGGTAGCACCAATGTTGCGGATCATCTATTCGGCCCTTACGCTAACGCCGGTTCAGTGAGAATCATGTTAGCGCAACTTCAGAAGGTTATCCCAATACGTCAGTGCGACAACAACACTTTTCGAAACCGTAGTCGCCCGTGTCTCCAATATCAGATCGGTCGGTGCTCTGCACCTTGCGTGGGGCTGATATCGGAAGATGATTATGACGAAGACGTAAGGGAGTTGATGCTGCTTCTCGACGGCAAAGATACCGAGATTAGTGACACCTTTGCTCGCAAGATGGACGAGGCAGCGGTGGCGCAGGACTATGAGTCGGCCGCGAAATATCGCGATCGAATTCTCGCACTTCGAATCCTCCAAGAACGTCAGTACATATCAAGTGGCCACCATAATGCGGACGTTGCCTTACTTGTTCGTGAGGGAGGTATCGCCGCGTTTTCCATAATGAAAATTCGAGGCGGCCATAATCTCGGGAGTCGTCATTACTCCCACAAGAATCCCTTGGATCGCCTGGAAGGGGAGGTGCTCCAGAAACTCCTCTTACAGCATTATCAGAATCATCCGGTTCCGAGCGAGGTTGTTGTCATGCCATCAGTCCCGGAACCCCAATTACTTGAAGATGCGCTCAGCGAAATCGCGCAACAGCGCGTTCAAATAAAGTCGCGGGTCCGTGGTATCAGAGCACAGTGGCTACAGATGGCAAGTCTCAATGTGACAGACCATCTGAAACGTCAACTGGCTTCGGACGCAGACCATCTCGAACGGCTCCAAGCGCTAAAAAAACTGCTCGGTCACTCCGAGCGACTGGAACGAATCGAGTGTTTCGACACAAGCCACAGCGCAGGGGAGTTTCCGGTCGCGTCATGCGTAGTGTTCGATTCTTCTGGCCCTGTGCCGAGTGAGTATCGGCGGTTTAATATAAGAGGGGTAAGCCCGGGTGATGATTTTGCTGCAATGGAACAAGTGGTCGGCCGCCGCATCGCACGCGTCAATAAGGGAACGGCAATTCGGCCTGATCTCATGGTCATTGATGGAGGCCCGGGCCAGCTCACGCGGGCACGAAAAGCGCTGGAAGAAAATCTGGCATCCGATGTAGCACTTATTGGAATCGCGAAAGGGTACGGTAGACGTCCGGGGCGGGAAAGTCTTTATCTTCCGGGGTGCAAATCCCCTTTGCTACTCGATCCCAGCTCTCCGGCGCATCTGCTCTTGCGGCAGATTCGGGATGAGGCCCACCGGTTTGCGATTACTGGACATCGAAAAAAAAGAAATGCATCGCGTACCAAATCAAAGGTTGAGGATATCCCGGGAATCGGTACGAAAAAGCGTCAGGCGTTATTGCGTCATTTCGGGGGAATCAAGCTGCTCGAGCGAGCTACCATCGAGGATCTTGTCCAAGTAGATGGAATCAATGTTAATCTCGCTCAGCGTCTTGTTGACCACTTTCGCACGGGCTGATTGATGCGCTGGACCATCTCAAACATGCTAACGCTGCTACGAGTGGCGTTAATCCCTGTGATCGCTGCGCTTTATCTTGGTGGAGCATCAGGCTACCTCACTGCGGGGGTCTTCTTGTTAGCGGGGGTGACGGACTGGGCAGACGGGTATCTTGCCCGGCAACGGAACGAGGAGTCGCCTTTTGGCGCCTTTCTTGACCCCGTGGCAGATAAATTAATGGTATCGGCAGTTTTGGTATTGATGGCGGCGGATCCGCAGATGCGCCAGGAGGTATTCAGTCCGGCGCTTTTCACCATTATCGTTGCGATAATCATCGGTCGGGAAATCACGATCTCAGCGCTACGTGAATGGATGGCAGAACTTGGCAGAAGGGGAGTGGTTGCTGTTGGCGGAATTGGCAAGGTGAAGACGACTTTACAGTTTGTCGCAATTACCGTTTTACTCTTCGCGCAGGCTGGGTTACAGAAATGGATGGTCGTTTTTGGGGAAGTCCTTCTGTATGCCGCCGGCGCGTTGACGCTTTGGTCTATGATTGTCTATCTTCGAGGAGCATGGCCCTCTTTGTCGGCACGTTAATTTTCTCAACTTGACAAGGGGTTCGAGCCCGATAGAATTCTCGGTCCTCGTGCGGGAATAGCTCAGTT
>DPVA01000063.1 GCA_003529705.1 Gammaproteobacteria bacterium
AAACATCGTCACAACGCTTGCGATGGTGACGACCCTCAAACAACCCTCTTTGTGTTCACGTATATTGACCGCAGACTGGTTAAACTGATCAAGTCCGAGGTAGGAGGTTTCCACTTCGTCGAAGAACATTTGAGCCTCGACGGTCGGGACAATCTGCCGCCCTTGGCGGACAAATAAATTGAAGCCGAGTACGCGTTCGAGCTCCTGAATCAGTCGGGTTACAGCGGGCTGGGAGATGCTCATCATTTCAGCGGCACCGGTTATTGTGCCGGTGATCATGACGGCGCGAAAGGCGTCAACTTGACGAAGAGTAATCAATGTCTTCCTCCTTCGAATCTGGGAGTATTTGACCGAGGCAAAAATAGATTAACATTATCTGTGAGAGTCAGTTTGAAGAACACCCTGAGCCTACGAAGGCACGAGATATCGAATGACGAATAAACGGGACTGGACCATTGGCATCACGCATCTCATCAAGCCTTCTTTTGATCCTGAAATGGCAGCCTTCGATGGAAGGGCTAACTTCGTGCACTTTGCGTCACGTCACGAAGATGACTTTCCGATTAGTAGCCTACCACCTCTGGATGCGTTCCTTGTCTGGACCCCCTCCATCAGCATCAAAACGATCCGTCAGTTGTCGAACTGTAAGATCCTCGTCCGTTACGGGGTAGGCTACGACAAGATCGACTTGGTGAGTCTGGAGAGAGCGGGAATCGCTTTCTCGAATAACCCGGAATACGGTCCGGAGGATGTGGCTGATACCGCGGTGGGGCTGATTCTCGCACTCCAGCGGCGGCTGGTTCAACATAACGCGCTCGCAAAAGGTTATTTCGACACCTGGCAGGAAAATCATTTGACGCCGATGCTGCACTCACCCCGCACGACTGTTGGTATTGTTGGTTTGGGTCGCATTGGGACGAGTGTTGCGCGTCGCTTGTCACCGTTTGGCTACAAAGTTGTGGCGTATGATCCCTACATCAGTAATGGAATGTTCAGGGCACTTCAGGTCGAACGCATAGATGCGCTAGAAGACTTGGTTGAACGGGTTGATGTATTAACGTTGCATTGTCCGTTAACTGCGGAGACAGAGTCCATGATTGACCGTCACGTATTGGACAGGGCGAAACCAGGACTGCTGCTGGTCAATACGGCTCGCGGAAAGCTGATCAGTAGTTTGGATACGATTAGCCATTGTCTTCGAAGCGGACAGATTGGCGGGGTCGGGTTAGATGCGCTTGCCGAGGAACCGCCAGGTCCGCATCCACTGATTGAGGCATGGCGTCAAGATGAGGATTGGATAAAAGGGCGTGTGATCATCACGCCTCACAACGCGTTTTTCTCCGACGATTCGATGTATGAGTGCCGGTTTGCAGCGGCTGAAACTGCGAGGTTATTCCTGGAAGAGGGAATACAGAGAAATCGTGTCACAACTCCGTGAGTGGCGTGGTATAAGGAGAAAGTACGCGTTTGCTCAGCCGAATTCATTCAACCTGAGGAGGTCAGTTCGCTTAGACCGTGGGATATCATGCTCTTGGGTTGCTCGAAGATTCCCCCGCCGAGTCGGCCGACTTCCCCCAGATTGTCGAGAATCCCTAGGCTGACCAAAGGCGCTCGGTCTGCAGAGATACAGGCTCTGGCTGTAATGCCTACCGAAAGGCCAAGGTCTGCGAATCCAGGATGAACGGCTGCAGTCAGCATTGAGCCTGTGGCTAGACCGTCGGGTGGCAGCCAGTGCCCGAGATTTGTTTTTTGAACCGGACAGAATGACATAGCCATAGCGCCGAATCCAAGTGCATCCACTATTGCACTGTCTCCAATCGCCCCCAACGCTCTTGAACCGGGAAGGTTCACGTCAAAGTCTCCTTTCGGCGGCGAAGCTGGCGCGGTAAACCATCTTCCCGGTAATCCTGCCAGCTGAATGCCGGTTTCCCTGCCGTTTGCCGCCGCTACCGTGATAAGGCTGCTTTTCGCGACACCTTGACCGCCAAGCAGGATTGTCTTGGACGCGGCCATCCAAATATTAAGGAAGAAACTTGGCCCCTGCTCAATAAAACCAATGAAGTCTTGTCCGAGGGATTGACGACTTAATTTGGATTGAATTTTACCCAAGAGCAGACGGGTTCCCACGGGGGTTCTGCCGTGACAGTCATCGCCTTCGCGAACTGACTGTGCGGCAATATCCAGCAAGTGAATTCCATCGGTGCAGACATCCGCGAGCGCAGGTCCGAGAGACTGATGGAGCCAACTCAGATGAGCAAGAGCATCCGGGGAGCAGATTCCTAGTCGGGGTGCGGGCCCGTTACCCCCGTTGATGGGCGCGAACGCGCGTACTTGTGAGTCGGATTGGTCCTCAATGCAATGGAGCAACATCTTTGAGGAAACAACGGCGGCGAGCGGAGTGACGACATCATGATCTTGGGCCGACTTAAGGGAAATTTTTCCGGAGTGGATTCCAGTTTTCGCCTCGTCGAAATTTGGAGCGAGGCCATTAAAGACTGCGGCGACACAAGCGGAGTTCAATATAGGCTTAACGATGTCGGCAGGGTCTTTGAAGGCAGGCCCAGCGTGCAGCAGAGTATCTTCAGCGAGATTCACCGCATCCGCGGCTGCTTGCATCCCGCTCCAGATCGGTTTTACCCGTAAGATCCGGGAAAGCGCCTCCTCGTCAGCAGGGTGAGTCTGTTCCCTCATCAAGATTACTCAAGCAGGCCGAATCCATGTCTCGGAGAAATATAAGAAAGCCGTTGTGGTCTTGATATCTGCCTGGACTCTCTCTACCGGCCCCCCTGGCAGAGTGCGCCCATTTATCTGGATCGAAGGCTTCGTCGATTCGATCAAGAGGGTGTAAAGCTCGTTTTCCTTACCCCCAGTAAGTTCGGCAGGGAGTTCCAGCGCGGTGGGAGTTCCCAATCCATCCCAGGTCAGCGTTACGTCGAGCGATCCCGCTTTGATGATCTCGGAGTAGCATGACCGAGGATCCCCTTCGGCGTGGGCATGATCAATCGGAATCAGCGACAGGGATTCGCATGCTGGCAGAGAGGCAAAAGCGGGCAGTTTCAGGATAAAACTCTCGAGGAGATAATCGGCCAGATCCCGGTTGTCATGGAGCAGGATGTTACAGCCGTCGGGATACTGCCGGCGCTGTGTTGGGGAATCCAGCAGTAACAGCACAGTACCTCGGCCCACCGGAGAAAGATAAATCCGGAAGAAGAGTGCAATTGCAGAAAAAGGTCCGTTGGGGTCTTCCTTTAAGAGAATACCTGGATTTTCTCCTGTCCAGACGACCTGCCCGGGGTGAATCGGGGACGGTAATGGCATAAGAAGTCTATTCCTCGGGTAACGCGGGTTGTACCCAGGTTTCGGAAACGGCAACAAAAGCAGTACTCATTTTCCGACCAAAGAAAAGACGCTCGCAAACCTGTCCCGTGAGGGGAACATCGTTGATGGTAATTGACGCGTTCCGTGCCTCGAGAAACACGCTATACATGTCGTGCGCACCCGTAGCACAGTCTTTCGGTCCGACTTCGACCGCGAAGGGGATGCCGAGATCATTCCAGGACATCTGAGCTGTGCAGTCCTTCGCGCGCATGGTCTCTGCCCAGGAAGTTGCCATGTCGCCGATCGAAGAGTGAGACTCAGCATTGAGCCAGGTCATTGCGGCGAGGCCGGGTTGATCACGAAATGACGGAAAACGTTTGATAAAATTATTTATAAGGTAGTGAGTCAATTCCACATTTGTAGTTAGGCATACGTTTCTAGAATCCGGAAACCCCGTCGCCTTGTCGGGATCACCGAGAATGATCATCAATGAACCCTGGCCATGCGGGGAATAGAGAACACGAAAGAAAATCCCGAGGCCCGTCCAGGGACCATCGGGGGATTTCCGAAGGTAGATACCGGGATTATCTCCCGCCCATTCCACGGTCCCAGCATTAACGGGTATTCGCTGTCCTACGTTACTCATGTGGGGCTTTAAAGATAAATAATTTTAAGGTATAACACTTAAGCAAAAGTATAGATTAGATTATAAAGTTCACTGCCCCCAGATTCTACCGTCAGGACGGGTGGCCAGTTTCGGCATAAATCTCAGTGTCGCCATTTAAGAGATTCCATGAAACGTTTTTCAATATTTTCTCTGGCAAGAAACGCCCTCACGGGCCACCGTAATTGGGGAAAGATGTGGCGAAGCCCTGATCCCAAGCGAGAATACGACGTCATCATTATCGGCGGCGGTGGACATGGTTTGGGTGCGGCCTATTTTTTGGCGAAGGAGCATGGCATTACCAATGTAGCGGTGCTGGAGAAAGGTTGGTTGGGCGGAGGGAACACGGGGCGGAACACCATGACCGTTCGCTCTAATTTTTTGAGAGAGGACAGTGTTCCGTTTCACGAGATGTCACTGGACCTGTATCACCAGTTGAGTCGGGATCTTAACTACAACCTGATGGTTAGCCAGCGTGGAATGATTACGTTTATCCAAAGCTCGGCCGCAAATCGGGTGGCGCTTCAGATGGCAAACACGATGCATATCTACGGCGCGGAGTACCGGATGCTGACACTCGATGAAGTGAAGCGAAGGATCCCGATCTTTGATCCTTCCCCGGATATGCGGCTGCCGGTCCGGGGAGGCGTGTATCAACCACGAGCCTCAATGGTGCGACATGATGCGGTTGCCTGGGGTTTTGCACGCGCCGCGGATGCCCGAGGTGTAGACATTATTCAGAATTGTGAGGTGACAGGAGTTCGGCAGGAAGGTGGTGCAGTGACCGGGGTCGAGACCAGCCGGGGGTTGATTAAAGGCAAGAAGATCGGTATGGCGGTCGCCGGACATGGCAGCGTGGTCGCCTCGATGGTGGGTCAGCGTCTGCCTATCATCACCCAACCGCTTCAGGCGTGGGTATCTGAGCCGGTGAAGCCGATTCTGAATGAGATCGTTGTTATCCGGAGCTACTACGGCACTTACCTAATGCAGTCTGATAAGGGTGAGATCGTGGTGGGTCAGGGATGCGATCCGTATCCGTCGTATGCTCAGCGCGGCACGTTCCCCATTATCGAGGATGCCACGACATCCATGCTGGAAGTTTTTCCAAGTTTCGGCCGACTGAAGTTACTGCGGCACTGGGCCGGGATGCTGGACATCCCGTATGACGGCAGTCCGATCATTTCAAAGACAAATACCAAAGGCTTTTATATCGACGTAGCGGGTTCCGGAGGATTCAAGACAACACCTGCTGCCGCCAAGACCTTCGCCCACCTCATTGCGAACGATTTCCCACACCCGCTCGCAGAAAAACTCGGGCTCGATCGATTTGCCTCCGGCCGCCTGGTTCAGGAAGGCGGGGTTTCCGCAAACCGCTAAGTTAAGAGAGACGAGTGAAATGCTAGAGATACCCTGTCCCTGGTGCGGCCTACGGAATGAAAATGAATTTATCTGCGGCGGGGAGGCCCAGCGGAAGCGGCCGGCTGACCCCGATCGTGAGACCGATGAAGCCTGGGCGGACTATCTCTACAACAATGCCAACCCCAAGGGTGTCGTAACGGAATGGTGGTGGCATGTCAGTGGGTGCACGCTTTGGTTCAAGATTGACCGAAATACGTTGACCCATGAGATAACTCCAATTGAGGAGTTGCCGGAATGACGCGACTGGCCAACGGCGGCGTGGTGAATCGGCAGCGTCGGTTGAACTTTCGGTTTAACGGTCAGGAGTATCAGGGGCTGGAGGGTGACACGCTGGCATCGGCCCTAGTGGCCAATGACGTAAAAGTAGTGGGCAGAAGTTTCAAATATCACCGCCCGCGGGGGTTGCTGACCTGCGGACCCGAAGAACCTAATGCGTTGGTGCAACTCCTTAGTGATGGCGATCAACCTAATCTGCGTGCGACCGAAATACGGTTAACGGAGGGGCTTGAGGCAAAGAGTGTCAATTGTTGGCCGAGCGCGCGGTTTGATCTTGGCGCTGTCAATGACTGGTTGTCCCCTATTATTCCTGCAGGTTTTTACTACAAAACCTTCATGGCCCGGCCATGGGATTTCTATAGCAGGTTCATTCGAAAAGCTGCGGGTCTTGGGCGATTACCCACTGAGCGCGATCGAGGCAGATACGAGCGGGTGTTTCATCACACTGATCTCCTTGTCGTGGGCGCAGGCCCTGCGGGCCTGAGGGCGGCGCAAGTCGCAGCAATTTCCGGGGCCGATGTGATGCTGGTCGATATGCAGATGTCCCCGGGTGGACACCTGTTGTTTCATTCTCGCGAGATAGAAGGAAAAGCTGGAGCAGAGTGGATTGCCGAGGTCACGGCTGAATTGAAAGGGCGCCGGAACGTTACCTGCTTACAGAACACCACCGCAACAGGATACTACGACCACAATATGGTGCTTGCCGTGGAGCACGAGCCTGAAGCCGCATGGCTCCGGGAGCGGTTGTGGCACATTCGGGCGAAAAAAGTGGTTATCGCTACGGGAGCTGTGGAGCGGCCATTGGTCTTCCCTGGTAATGACCGGCCGGGTGTGATGCTGACAGATGCTGTGGCGCGTTACGTTAGCCGGTTTGCGGCAGTCCCGGGCCAACGTGCTGTCGTTTACACCAATAACTCCACCGCGTATGAACACCTCGAACTGATGCTGAGCGTGGGTATCTCTGTTGAGCAGGTGGTGGATTTACGGGCGACTTTAGGTGAGGCTGAACGGGAACTCGTACAAAGAAATTCTATTGAGGTTGTGACCAATGGGAGAATCATCGGCGTTGAGGGCCGGTCGGCTGTGCGAGATGTGAGGGTGGCCGGTGAATCGGGTATTCGTAGCGTATCCTGTGATCTGGTATGTCACTCCGGGGGGTGGAACCCACTGATCCATCTCTACTCCCACGCAGGCGGGAAGTCAGTATTTGATCAGGAATCAGCAACTTTTATCCCTGGAGAACCTGTTCAAGCGGTGCACTGTGTCGGCGCGGCCAACGGGACCTTCTCGGTGGCCGGGGGTCTTGGCGAAGCAGCAGGGATTGCCGGGAGCTTAGTCGAGGAACTCACAGGCAAGCAGCTAGGGTCTTATTCCTCGCGGCCTGAGGTGGCGGAGATCCCCTACGGAATTAATGTCATTTGGCCTGAGAAAACCCTCAAAGGCAAGGCGTTTGTTGACTTTCAGAACGATGTAACGACCGCTGATATTGCCCTTGCCGTGCGGGAAAATTTTCAGTCGATCGAGCACGTCAAGCGCTATACAACGGCGGGTATGGCAGTAGACCAGGGAAAGGTGGGGAACCCCAATGTCATTGGCCTGGTTACCAAAGAACTGGGTGAGCAGCAGGGATCGGTGGGCACGACGACATTCCGCCCTCCATTCATGCCTGTGAGCTTCGGCGTGATTGGGGGAAGTGAGCAGGGTCAATTGATTATTCCAGCAAGAACCACTCCGATTACCCGGTGGAACATCGCCCAAGGTGCAGCAATGGATGAAGCGGGCGCTAACTTTCGGCGGCCGTTTTACTTCCCTAGGGCAGGCGAGTCCATGGACGATGCGGTAGCGCGCGAGGCGAGGGCAGCCCGGAATGCCTGTGGTATCTACGATGGGACACCGCTTGGCACCTTTGAACTGCAGGGACCGGATACTGCAGAACTCCTCAATCGGTTGTATACCAACCGGTTCGACAATCTTCTGATCGGCCGTGGTCGCTTCGGATTGATGCTTCGCGAAGACGGTCGCTTTCTCGATGATGGCGTGACGTTCCGGGTAGGGCCTCATCATTACCTGATGTCTTGCGGAACCGGCGCTGCGGGAGTGGTATACGCGCATATTGATCGCTTGCTGCAGACGGAATGGACGGACCTGAAGGTTTACCTCGTGAACGTGTCAGCCGGGTTGGCGACGATGTGTGTGTGCGGACCATACGCGCGCGACGTCCTGGGAGGGGTCGAAACAGATATTGATTTTGACGAGAGTTTCCGTTTCATGGATTTCCGTGAAGGACGTTTTGCTGGAGTTTCGGTGCGTATTGCCCGAGTCAGCTATACGGGGGAGCTCAGTTTTGAGATCAATGTGGCGAGGCGGCATGCGCTTATGATCTGGACCACGCTAATGAATGCCGGTCAGAACTACGGTATTACTCCAATTGGCTCCGAGACCAGTGGAGTTCTTCGGATTGAGAAGGGGTTTGTCTCCCCCGGTCACGAAGGTGACAACATTACCAATCCCTTTGATGCGGGAATGGCGTGGATTGTTGACATGGAAAAGCCAGATTTTATTGGCAAACGAAGTCTGAGGCGGGATCTGGATCTTGGGGGAGAGCGCCAGCACGTCGTTGGACTGTTGCCGGATAAGCATCGTGCATTAGTGGCGGATGGTTCCGCCCTGCTGCCTGATCCTGGGGGTAGTGGCCGATCCGGCTTTCAAGGGCATGTAACCGCCGCTTGCTTCAGTCCGACTTTAGAACGAACCATTGCCTTGGCTTTGCTCAAAGATGGCCATCACCGCCACGGTGAGAAGGTCCTGATTTCCGGATTGGAGCAGAGTTGCCTTGCTACGGTGACGGCGCCCGTGTTTTTTGATCCGCAAGGCCAGAGGATGCGCGGATGAGTTATCAGGTTAAAATCTCCGTGCTTGATGATTTCGCACTACTTAACCTTCGAGGCACTAAGGCGGCCGTGGCGCGGTTTGAAACAGCGTTGGAACTGGAGTTTCCAAAGGGTGCACAGGGCGTTCGTGTACGGGACGGGGTCGCTGTTCTGAATCTAGCCCCCGATCACTGGTGGGTTCGAACCTCTCTAGAGGATGAAGATCAGACGTTTACATCTCTGTCTGAGGCGATCACGATCGAACACGCGGCAATTACCGTCGTGAGTGATCATTTCTCCGGTTTCTCGATTGTGGGCGACGATGCCCTGCTAGTACTGCGTCAAGGATTGAGCTTGGACCTTCGAAACATCGCTACCGGACAGTGTACGCGTGGCAGTTTCGCTCGCTGCGGCGGGACCCTTCAGGTCCTCGACCAGGGATATCACTACGATCTTTTTGTAGAAGCCAGCTATGCGGACTACGTTAGCGCTTGGCTAGATAGGGCAGGTGGGGGCGGCGGGGCTTAGGGCTTTTCAAGCTAATTATCAGAGGAGCAGGCAGTGCCAGAATATTACGATACCGAGACCCAGCTTAATGAATACCTGGTGTTTCATTACGGCGACGACTCCCAGGTGTTGGGTTGGGGTTTCGGCCCGGTGGAAGCGCTCGGATTCCATAAAAGACTGATAGGGTGGATTGATGTAGGCCAACTGCAGCCGGGGAGTCGTGCACTGGATCTTGGCTGTGCGGTTGGGCGCATCACATTTGAGTTGAGCAAGTTCTGTGAATCGGTTGTCGGGATTGACGCCTCAAAGAGTTTTGTTGCCCGTGCGGATCTCATTAAGGGAAGCGGTACTGTCTCTTTGCGATTGATGCGCGAGGGAAATCTCGGGACACCGGTTGAAGTGCAGCTTCCCGCTGACCTCGCCCGCGAGCGCGTTACATTCCTGCACGGCGACGCGGAAAACCTGTCTGCCTCACTTGGCAAATTTGATGTTGTGATACTCGCTAACCTCCTGGACCGGGTGGCGCATCCGAGGAAAGTGCTTCAAAAACTCCCTGAGATCACCCGCTCTGGGGCACAAGTCATTATCTGCTCCCCCTTTACCTGGTGGGATGACTTTACCAATCCTGAGGAACGGCTTGGTGGGTTTGTGCGTGATGGTAAGGAAGTGACTTCTATGGAGACCATCACGGAAATGCTGAGTGATAGTTTTGATCCACCAGTAGTGGGTGATGAGCCGTTTCTTATTCGCCAGCATGAGCGAAAGTTCTTCATGAGTGTGGCGCATGTGGGCCGCTGGACGAGAAAGTAGATGCATCTGCGGCACTCTCAGATTCTTTCTAGCGGCTTACTGCGGTCTGGAATGATCGTATAATTCACGACCTCCAGCACACTCTGCCGGTGTAGCTCAGTTGGTAGAGCAGCGCATTCGTAATGCGAAGGTCGTAGGTTCGAATCCTATCTCCGGCACCACTTTTTCCGGTTAGGCAACTCCTACAAGCGCATATTAAGGTGCACTTTCAAGATGAATAAAACAAGCCGAAAGCGAGTCCTGGTTA
>DPVA01000170.1:0-3483 GCA_003529705.1 Gammaproteobacteria bacterium
TACCCAGCCACCACGCGCTTCGATCAAAGCGCCGAGTCCCATCGCTGTACCCACGAGCAGCATGACAGGCATCTTCGGCATCCGCTGAAAGAATGGCACTGCCAAGACAAAGAGCGCGAGCGCGCACGCCATGATGATGTTTCTGGACCCGAAGTACTGAATCAGTACATACCCGGTTAGAAAGGTGCCGATAATGCTGCCGAGCGCTGCCAGAGCATGCATTCGGCCGACGATGTGTCCCGCCCGATCATCCAGACGCAATGCAAGCGTGGTGAGCAAGGGCGTCACGATTCCAATCAATACCGAAGGCACAAAAAACATCGACAGCACGTACAAGAAGCTGGCGCTCACCAGATCAAGCTGGCTCTTCTGAAGCAAGGGCGCGACGAGCGAAAGCGCCAAGAGACTGAAAAGACAGAAGACCCCGGCAAGGGCTAGCACGATGCCGGCACTCTTCTCATTCCCTCCCCGATCAGCCCAGCGCCCACCGAACCAGTTACCCAGCGATAAACCCGCAAGAATCACGCCGATGATGGAAGTCCAACTGTAGATCGAAACGCCGACATAAGGCGCAATCAGCCGGCCAGCCGTGATCTCGATAACAAGCAGAATTGCGGAACTGAAAAATATGGTCGCACCGAACCACGCAATCCGGTAGCGGTCGATATCGCGGGGTGGTGCAGTCATTCGGGCATCAATGGGCCAGTACTTGGAGTCGTTTGCGGTTATTTTTCAGACTCTACAGCACCTTCACAAAAACCTGTCGCCCAACGGTGAGGCTAATGAAATCTTATTACAATGTCAGAGTCGAAGCCGGCCTAATCCGGCGCTAGATGCTGATCTCACGGAGAGGACCATGAAGACCCCTGATCGCAAACCCATCGTCTCCTGGGCCCTGTATGACTGGGCCAACTCGGCCTTTGCGACTACCGTGATGGCGGGATTTTTCCCGATCTTCTTCAAGCAGTACTGGAGTCAGGACGTCGCCCTCACCCACAGTACCTTCTATCTTGGGGTGGGCAATTCTGTCGCAAGCCTGATCATTGTCATCCTGGCACCCATTCTCGGCGCCATGGCCGACACCGGGGGATTGCGAAAACGCATGCTCGCGGCCTTTGCCAGTCTTGGTGTGCTCGCAACAGGCGCTCTTTATCTGGTGCAGGTCGGCATGTGGCCGTTTGCGATCCTCCTCTATGCCATCGCGTTGGTGGGTTTTTCAGGGGCGAACACCTTTTACGATTCCCTGCTGATTATCGTCTCACCCTCAGAGCAGCGTCATCGGGTCTCGGCGCTTGGCTTCGCGCTCGGATACCTTGGCGGTGGCCTACTATTTCTGGTCAATGTCCTTATGTACCTGTTTCCCAAACTCTTCGGGCTTGCTGACGGCGTGGAGGCCGTTCGCTGGTCGTTCGTCACGGTTGCAGTATGGTGGGCGGTGTTCTCGATACCACTTTTTCTTTGTGTAGAGGAGCCACTACCCGCCAGTGGTCGACGCGGTGTCAATATCAAAGCCACTTTCTCAGCGTTACGCGATACCGCAACCAGTCTGTCACAGTACCGCGGTGCGTGGATGTTCCTGCTTGCCTACTGGCTATACATCGATGGGGTTGACACCATCGTACGTATGGCAGTGGATTTTGGCCTGAATATCGGACTGGGCCAGCGAGAACTGATCACGGCCCTGCTCATGGTGCAGTTCATCGGCTTTCCGGCAGCCCTGGTGTTCGGCCGACTGGGAGAGCGCTATGGCGCACAGCGCGGTATATGGATCTGCATCTGGGCCTATGTCGGCGTCACGGTATTTGCCTTTTTCATGGAGACTGCGCTGCAGATGTATATCCTTGCTGCGGTAATCGGTCTCGTGCAGGGCGGGATTCAGGCACTCAGCCGATCGATGTTCAGTCACCTCATTCCCCAGGAGAAAAACGCCGAGTTCTTCGGCTTCTACAACGTGGTCGGCAAAGCCGCAGCAGTATTTGGACCGGTCATGATGGGCACCATTGTTCACCTCACCGGCAATCCGCGCCTGGGTATCCTTTCGGTCGCGCTGCTCTTTTTTGCCGGAATGTTCTTTTTCCGGCTGGTTAACAATCCGACAGACCAGAAGTCGCCTTAAGCCCACTGACCGCGCTTCAGTAACAGTTCCTTTAAAAGCGCCGGGCGGTCGGTCATCAGGCCATCTATACCCAGATCCAGCAGTCGATGCATCTCTTGGGGTTCGTTCACCGTCCAGACATGAACCTGCAGACTCCGTGACTTCATCGCGGTCACAAAACGCCTATCTATTACCCTGATCCCGTTCCACACGACGGGTACCTGAGCGCAGGCTGCATGCAACCGCCCGACGGGCAAACCAATACTCGAAAGACGTGCCCGGGTCGTCTCGAGCGTTGCCATGGAAGTGCACACCCCGGGCAGCGCATTACGGATCTGCTGAAGTCTCTTGTCCGAAAAAGAACCAATACAAACGCGCTCTTGTGCCCGGGTGCGCCTGATCACCTCGATAAGCGGGCCGACTGCGGCGTCCGATTTAGGATCAATATTGAAGCGGATCTCAGGGAAATTCCCCAGAAGCTCCTCCATCAATGGAATCGGCTCACGTCCCGAGACGCGGGCAGCAGCCACATCCGAATAGTTCAACCGAGCAATGCTTCCCCTCTGATCAGTGACGCGATCAAGCCGGTCATCGTGGAAAGCAATCAGCACGCCGTCGCGGGTGCAGTGTACGTCTGTCTCAAGATAACGAAAGCCCAGCCCTACCGCACTCTCGAAGGCAGCTGCTGTATTTTCCGGTGCGGCTTCGCCATCACCTCGATGCGCAAAAGCCAATACCCCATCATGCTCAAGAAAAGCGTGGCTCGCCATTTATCGGCACTGGCTCATGAAGGCTGACTGACTCACGCTGATCAGAATTCGAGTGGTTACAGGGTCAGGTTAAGATTAGCATCATCCAGAGCCTCTTCTGCCACTTCACCCGGTTCGTATGTCTTCACCGCTTGTCCTCGTCCCCACCTACAACGAAAAAGGCAATCTGCCGCCTTTTATTGAGGCTGTACGAAGCAGCCTGCCGCAGGCCGACATACTCGTTATCGACGACAACTCGCCGGATGGCACAGGCCCGTTGGCCGATGAAATCGCTGCAAAGGATGTTCACGTTCACGTGCTTCACCGTATTCACAAAGAGGGGCTCGGCCGTGCCTACCTGGCCGGATTCACGTGGGCACTTGAACACAACTACAGCCATGTCTTTGAGATTGATGCCGACTTCAGTCATAACCCGAAGGATCTGTCGCGACTGCTCGCAGCAACCGACGATGCCGATATCGCTCTCGGATGCCGCTGGATGCCTGGCGGGGGTGTCTCAGGATGGCCTTGGTCACGTCTCGCCTTATCCCGTTTCGGCAACCTGTATGCCCGTCTCATTCTCGGCGTGTCTTACCGCGATCTGACGGGAGGCTTTAAATGTTTCCGCCGCGAAGCGCT
>DPVA01000170.1:3883-4182 GCA_003529705.1 Gammaproteobacteria bacterium
CTGAAAAGCGGGCTGAGCGTGACTGAAGTTCCCATCCACTTTACCGACCGCACCGTCGGCGTATCCAAAATGTCGGGGCAGACGTTCAGGGAAGCATTGATACTGGTCTGGCGCCTCAGATTCAGCCGACTATGATCTTCGCTCTCCTGAAATAAGAAGCAACAGATAACTGTACAGCCAGATCGCAAGCCCCGCGAGGCCAACGATGTCGCGCGCCACTTCCCCTTGGGGGATCAGGAGCGCTGCGGCTTTGATGCCGAGCAGACTGGAGAGCACTCCCAACACAGCAATCTTCCACC
>DPVA01000149.1:0-4381 GCA_003529705.1 Gammaproteobacteria bacterium
AGCCCGTGCCTCCCGCGCTTCGAATGTTCGACGCAGGTGTAGGTGACGGCTCGGTACTGAGTTATCTGCTGCGCGCGACCCATCAGAAATTCCCGACGATTCCATTTTTTGTTGTCGGCAAAGAGATCAGTCTCGAAGACGTTCGACTTTGTCTGGACAACCTACCGGACCGATTTGCCGAGCACCCGGCTAGCGTTATCTGTATCACTAATCTTTTTTACAGTGAAGCGCCCTGGTTGATGCCAGGGAACATGGCCGCCGCCGCCGCATTAAACTGGCACGAGATTTCACTTCAGGGCGACTCCGCTCAGGAATACGGTGAGCAGTTAAAAGCCATTGACGAAATACTGGTGGATGGTTGGGAAGTGAAAGTTAGCGAGAAGACTGGAAATCCGCGCTACGTCAGACCATCGGTTCTGGTGATTTTCCGGGAAGACAGCCGGTTCTTGCTCGACTCTGTCATACCCCGACGTGGTCGGGTCTCCGGCGACTATGATCTGATACTCGCAGCCCAGCCATGGCGTGCGCGGATGAGTGCCCAGTTCAAGGCGGAAAAAGTGCTCGCCCCGCTGGTACGCAGTCTTGGACCGGGAGGCAGGCTTTTAGCGGTCCAGTCTTCGGGACAGGATCCGGGGATGGAACTCGTCAACCTTATCTGGCCTGATGAGAATCCGTTTCAGGTGAACCGGCACGACCTTCTGAAAGCACTCAAGGACAAGCTCGGCCGCGCCGCATCGAATTACAACTTCAATGCCGGTTCAGACAACAAATCAATCATGAAATACGAAATGAAAACGCTACCGAATGAGATCGCCGACAGCATTGGTACATCGACTCTTTTCGCTGCATGGAATGCGTCGACCTATGTTGCCCAAATTGAAGACGATCGTCTGCAGCCGGCAGTCGCTTCCGGCGCATACCTGGAAGCAACTGAGAAAGTGCTGCAAAAACACAAAGGCATCTGGTTTAATGACGAGACCTTCGTGGTATCCCGCAGACGCAATTCGATCGCTCACGGCACCTCATACAGCCTCTCGACAACCAACCCCCTTTCTTCTAGCAAATAAATTTCAATACGGAACCGTCTACCGATGAAAGACCACTATTACTTTGACAACGCGGCAACAACACTGCCGAAACCAGAACCGGTGTACCAGTTCATGGATCAGTTCTTCCGCAGCCACGGAGTGAATCCTGGTCGCTCCGGACACGAACTTGCAGTCGAAGCTGAAGCGATGATCGTCCAAACCCGACGAATGCTGGGTGAGTTTTTCGGCTTTTCCGGCGACCCGGGCCGGGTAACGTTTTCCCAAAATGCCACGGACTCCATGAATGCCGCCCTGTCGGGGATGCTCAACCCGGGGGACCACATGATTATCACGCGGATGGAACACAACTGTGTTCTGCGTCCGGCGAATCACTTCGAGCGGGATCATAATATTTCGGTCACGCGTGTCAGCGCGGATGCCAACGGATTTGTCGATCCTGACGAAATCGCCAAGAGCATCCAGCCAAATACTCGAGTTGTTGTTATCAATCATGCCTCGAATGTCACCGGCTCGTTGCAGGATGCAGCCGCGATCGGCAAACTGGTAAAAGAGACAGACGCAACCTTCGTTCTGGACTCATGCCAGACTGCAGGTGTGGTTCCCATTGCCATGGATGACTGGGGTGTCGATGTACTAGTCTATACCGGACACAAAGGACTTTTCGGGCCTATGGGTATTGGTGGCATGCTGGTGGCGGAAGGCATCGATATCCGACCTCCGCGCACTGGAGGCACCGGCGTAAATTCGATTTCCCCTTTTCAGCCTGACGAGTATCCCTACCGGATGGAGACCGGTACCCACTGCCTGCCGGGTATCGCGGGCCTGAATGCCGCTCAGAAGTGGTTTGCTGAACTGGGGCGATCCCACGGCGCCGATGCAGACAGCAGCCATGGACAAGCCTGTGCAGCGGCGCTGGCCCATATCCACGAACAGGAGCTCGGTGCAACCCAACACCTGCTCAATGCCTTTGGCAGTATCGACGGCGTAAGACTTTATGGTCCTGAGATTGGACAGCCACGAGTTTCAACCCTGTCCATCAATATCCGGGATCTTCCTGCAGACCAGGTCGGCGCGATGCTGGATGCCGATCATGCGGTCTGTGTCAGACCGGGTCTGCACTGTGCGCCAGACGTTCACGAAATGCTCGGTACCGTTCCCCAAAACGGAACCGTGCGGTTTGCTTCGGGATACTTCACTGACGACGAAGATCTGAATCAGGCCGTCGAGGCTGTCCGAGACCTCGCTGAGAGCTAACGAATAAAAAATTTTAGCCTAACCGCTTATCGCCCTAAAGCAGGATGCTCTTATGAAAGCTGTAGAAAGCGTGATTGACTTGGTCGGCGGGACCCCACTCGTCAGGCTCAACAATATTGTTGAGCCTGACATGGCAACCGTATACGCAAAAATGGAGAACCTCAATCCATCGGGGTCTGTAAAAGATCGGATGGCAATCAATATGGTAAAGCGGGCTGAGGAGGCAGGCCTACTCAAACCGGGTGGCACCCTTGTGGAGAGCACCTCAGGCAATACTGGGCTTGGACTGGCGATGGCCGCAGCTGTCCGTGGATACCATTGCGTCTTCACGATCCCAGATAAGATGAGTCAAGAGAAGATTGACATGCTAAAGTCTTACGGTGCCGAGGTAATCGTTACAGCGACTGACCTTGATCATCACCATCCAGACAGTTATGTCGAAGTCGCCAAGCGGGTCGCGCGGGAGACTCCCGGCGCTTTTTACACGGATCAGTATTCCAATCCCTATAACCCAGAAGCACACTACCTCACTACCGGTCCCGAGATCTGGGAAGCAACCGAAGGGACGATCGACTCTTTTGTCGCAGGGCTGGGCACAGGCGGAACAATCTCGGGTACGGGAAAGTATCTCAAGGAAAAAGCAGCAGAAGCCGGGCGGACGGTACGGGTCGTGGGACCTGACCCGTACGGCAGTATATATAGAGAGGCTCATGAGACAGGTGAATGGAGTACGCCGTCCCTCTATCGCGTCGAAGGAATCGGTCACGATTTCATGGTGGATACGCTGGATTTTTCTGTGGTCGACGAGGTGGTGAACGTCTCGGACCGAGACTCTTTTCTGATGGCGCGCCGATTAGCCCGCCAGGAAGGCATTCTCTCTGGCGGATCGACGGGAACGGTGTTCTTTGGCGCACTGCAGGAAGCCAAAAAACTAGGCCCCGGCAAGATCGTCGTCGCAATCGTCTGTGACTCCGGTGACCGTTATATCAGTAAATGCTTTAACGACGAATGGATGCGCGATATGGGATATTTTGCGCCGGATAGTCATCTGGGCACTGTCCAACAGTTGCTGGATGCCCGCAATCAGGATGTTGCCTTTGCCGATCCCGAGGACCCCCTACGGGATGTGATCGCGAAGATGGCGGCGACCGGAATCTCCCAAATGCCCGTGGACTCAGGCCAAGGGGACCTTCGCATGATCGAAGAACTTGACATTCTACGCGCCGTGGCCAGTGAAGAACACGATCTTCAGGATAGCGTGCGGGTCATCGCGCGACCGCTTGAGGGGCGAATCAGCCCCAAGGACAGTCTCAGTCATGTACAGCAGATCTTTGAACAGAACAATGTCGCCGTCGTGGTGGACGAGGGTCGCATTCTGGGGATCATCAACAAGATCGATCTGCTTGAATTCATCAACAATCACAGTCGTCAGGCAATCTGATCTGCGCCCGGCTGTCACCAGAGTTACGGAGAAGCACATTGAAATTTGATACCAAGGTAGTCCGCGCCGGCATCAGTCCCGACCCAACCACAGGCTCAATACTTCCGCCGATTTACGAGACTGCCACCTATGTATTACCGGAGGTCGGACGCGACCTGGGCTTTGACTATACAAGGTCATCTAATCCCACCCGACAGGTGCTTGAGGATAACTTGGCTGCAATCGATAGTGGCAAATATGCAGTCAGCTTCGCGAGCGGGATGTCAGCGGTGGATTCGTGCTTCAAACTCCTAACTGCTGGAGATCATATTGTCTGCGGCGATGATGTTTATGGCGGAGTGACGCGCCTACTGGATAACGTCACGGTACAGCAGGGTATTGATGTCAGTTATGTTGATACCACTAGCGCGGATGCAATACGAAACGTCATCACCTCGAAGACCCGAATGCTCTGGATCGAGACTCCGACCAATCCGCTGCTCAAGGTTAGTGATCTTGAGGAAATGGTCAAAATCGCCAAGGAGAACGATATTCTGCTGGGCGTGGACGCCACCTTTGCAACGCCGGTCTTTCTCCGACCGCTCGAATATGGCGCCGACATCGTGATGCACAGCACCACAAAATATCTCGCCGGACA
>DPVA01000149.1:4531-4703 GCA_003529705.1 Gammaproteobacteria bacterium
CGAGACTCCGACCAATCCGCTGCTAAAGGTGAGTGACCTTGAAGAAATGGTCAAGATCGCACGGGAAAACGATATTCTGCTAGGTGTTGATGCCACATTTGCGACACCGGTCTTCCTGCGACCTCTGGAGTTCGGCGCCGATATCGTGATGCACAGCACAACCAAGTATCTT
>DPVA01000171.1 GCA_003529705.1 Gammaproteobacteria bacterium
TATCGAGGTTTGCTAATGGAGCTGACCGGCGCTCAGATCGTCGTTCAAAGCCTTAAGGATGAAGGAGTCGAACTAGTCTTCGGTTATCCTGGAGGCGCGGCACTTCACATTTACGACGCGTTTTATAGTCAAGAGGATGTTCGGCATATCCTCGTTCGCCACGAGCAGGCGGCGACCCACGCAGCGGATGGCTACGCCCGTGCGACTGGTAAGACCGGCGTGGTTCTGGTCACGTCTGGACCCGGGGTCACGAACGCTGTCACCGGAATTGCGACGGCCTTTATGGATTCGATCCCGATGGTAGTTTTAACCGGCCAGGTGCCGACCAATCTCATCGGGGATGATGCGTTCCAGGAAGTGGATACCGTCGGAATCACGCGGCCGTGTGTCAAACACAACTTTCTGGTTAGGGATGTCAAAGACCTCGCAATAACCATAAAGAAAGCATTTTTCATTGCCAATTCCGGGAGGCCTGGCCCGGTGGTCGTCGATATCCCTAAAGACGTTACCGCGCATACTGCGAGCTATAACTATCCGACAGATGTACGGATCCGCTCCTATGCCCCCGTTAGAAAAGCCCACTCCAAGCAGATCTCCCGAGCCGCCTCACTGCTGCTGAAGGCGCGCCGACCCATTGTCTATACTGGTGGCGGTGTAGTCCTTTCTGGAGCGGCTAAGCAATTAACGGCCTTGGTGGAGCGCCTAGGCCACCCCTGCACCAACACCTTGATGGGCTTGGGGGCCCTTGCGTCGGATCATCGTCAGTTTCTGGGCATGCTGGGCATGCACGGAACTTACGAGGCCAATATGGCTATGTATGAGTGCGATGTGATGCTGGCAGTCGGCGCACGCTTTGATGACCGGGTGACCGGAGATCTTAAAAAATTCTCACCGCACGCGAAGATCATACACATTGACATCGATCCCGCTTCTATCGGTAAGAACGTCGCGGTCGAAGTGCCTATCGTTGGTGATGCCGCGTCCGCCCTGGAACAACTCCTAGAAGCACTTGATCAGAGTAGTGCGGAACAGGATAAGGAAAGCCTTTCCCAGTGGTGGGGGCAGATTGAATCTTGGCGGAATCGCGATTCCCTCGGTTATGACGCTAGTGATGAAGTAATTAAGCCTCAGTTCGTGGTTCAGAAGCTCCATGAAGTTACCCTGGGCGACGCATTTGTTACCTCAGACGTAGGGCAACACCAAATGTGGGCGGCTCAGTATTATGGCTTCAACAAGCCGCGTCGATGGATCAATTCTGGTGGTTTGGGGACAATGGGCTTTGGTCTGCCATCGGCGATGGGAGTACAACTCGCTCATCCGGAAGCAGCGGTTGCCTGCGTGACCGGTGAAGCCAGCATCATCATGTGCATTCAAGAGTTGTCTACCTGTAAACAGTACGACCTGCCGATTAAGATCGTTAACCTGAATAACCGATATATGGGTATGGTGCGGCAATGGCAGGAGTTTTTTTATGATCGGCGGTATTCCCATTCCTACATGGACTCCCTTCCAGACTTCGTAGAACTTGCCTCGAGTTTCGGGCACACCGGCGTGCGGGTGGAGAAGCCGGGCGATGTTGAGGGCGCCTTACGCGAGGCTTTTGCCGAGAAAGATCGACTGTTCTTCCTGGACTTTGTCACAGATCAGAAAGAGAACGTCTACCCGATGATTGCGGCGGGAGCCGGCCACAATGAGATGGTGTTGAAGCCGCTGCCCGACGGTTCGGCGCCGGCGGAGCGGGAGTTGGCTTAAGTTATGCGCAGGATACTCTCGCTGCTCGTTGAAAATGAACCCGGCGCATTGTCTCGCATAGCGGGCCTGTTCTCTGCGCGGGGTTATAACATCGAGTCCCTGACAGTTGCTCCGACGGATGATGACTCCCTGTCTAGGATGACGATTGTTACTCACGGCTCCGAACAGATCATCGAGCAAATTACCAAGCAGTTAAATAAGCTGATTGATGTGGTCCGGCTGATGGATTTGACTGAGGGGCGCCACATTGAGCGCGAGTTGCTATTGCTGAAAGTGGCTGCGGAGGGGGGTGCTCGCGAGGAGATTAAGCGACTGGTTGATATTTTCCGTGGTCGTATCATTGATGTCGACGGCGAGACTTACACGATTGAACTTACAGGACCTGGAGACAAACTCGATGCATTTCTCGGTGCGATGTCGCCGACAGATGTTCTGGAGGTTGTTCGTTCCGGGGTTTCGGGAATTGCGCGTGGAGAGCGTGCGCTAAAACTCTAATCCGTCGATTACAGGATTCTTATCTCTTAACCGGCGCCTAAGGGGCGCGTTGGAGTAACTACCATGAAAGTCTATTACGATGACGACGCCGATCTCGGCATTATTTCTGGAAAGACCGTAGCGGTGATCGGTTACGGGTCACAAGGTCACGCTCATGCGAATAATCTCCGCGACAGTGGTGTAGAAGTCGTGGTCGGACTGCGTGAAGACTCTTCGTCTCGAGATAAGGTGGTGAATTCGGGTCTGCGCGTTGACACTGTTGCAGCCGCTGTGGCTGCAGCCGACGTGGTCATGATGCTAGTGCCAGATGAGCTAGCAGCAGATCTCTACGAGAGTGAGGTCGCTCCTCACCTGAAGCCTGATGCTGCGCTGGCTTTTGCCCATGGGTTTAACGTGCATTTTGGTTTCATTGAGCCAAACAGTTCAGTAGATGTAATCATGATTGCGCCTAAAGGCCCCGGGCATCTCGTGCGCTCCACCTATACAGAGGGGGGAGGCGTGCCATGCCTGATCGCGATTCAGCAGGATGCAAGTGGTACCGCGCGGGAAACCGCGCTCTCCTATGCCAGCGCGATTGGCGGAGGAAGGGCGGGGGTCATCGAAACGACGTACAAAGAAGAGACGGAGACGGATCTTTTTGGTGAACAGACGGTACTTTGTGGAGGTTTGACGTCTTTGATTCAAGCTGGATTCGAAACACTTGTTGAGGCAGGTTACGCGCCAGAGATGGCCTATTTTGAATGCCTGCATGAGACTAAATTGATCGTTGACCTGATTTACGAAGGTGGGATTGCCAACATGCGGTACTCGATTTCTAATACCGCGGAGTACGGTGACGTTACGCGCGGCCCCCGGGTAGTGACGCCAGAAGTTAAGGCGCAAATGAAGAAGATACTGAATGAAATTCAATCAGGTGAATTCGCCAGAGAGTGGATGGAGGAAAGCCGTTCTGGCGGGGCCAACTTCCAAGGGCTCCGACAGAAAGGGCGAGAACATCAGATCGAGGCAGTCGGAGAGGGATTAAGAGCTATGATGCCGTGGATACAGAAGGGTAAATTGGTCGACAAGTCGCGGAACTGACCGGTTTTTCGGGGCCACAGGCGTTTCGCCCGTCAACATGACGCACCCTATTATTGCGCGCGAGGGCTGGGGTCGAATCCTGGCCGCCTTCGGGTTAGCCGGCGTTGTCCACTTGTTGGCCGGATTTTGGGTTGCGCTACCGTTCTGGATGGTCGCGTTGTTGGTTCTGCAGTTCTTTCGAGATCCGCCGCGTTCTGTGCCAGACGTACCGGGTGTCGTGGTGTCCCCTGCGCATGGGCGGATTGTGGCGATCCGACCGGATCAAGACCCGTTCTCTGGAGCACGCAGCGTGCGGATCAGTATTTTCATGAACATCTTCTCGGTGCATTCGAACCGAATCCCCGTTGCGGGCCAAATCGTTGCCCGTGAGTATCGCCCAGGAAGATTCCTGAATGCGGCGCTCGAGAAAGCGTCATCAGAAAATGAGCGCTGCGCGGTGCAGATTCAGACGGAACAAGGAGTACAGGTGAGTTCCGTCCAGATTGCGGGATGGGTCGCCCGGAGAGTCTTGACCTATATTGATATCGGTGACACGGTCACACGTGGTCAGCGGTATGGATTCATCCGGTTTGGTTCAAGGGTAGACGTCCATTTGCCACCCGATTCTGAAGTGATTGCAAAGGCCGGAAAGTGGGTGTTGTCTGGAAGTGATATCATTGCCCGCCTGAGGCCTCATCCGCAATAGCATGACCAGGATACACAAGGTCGCGCCACTGGAGTCCCGCGATAAGCCGGCAAAGGGTATTTATATCCTGCCGAATCTGTTTACCACCGCCAGTTTATTTGCGGCCTTTTACGCAATCATCCAGTCGACCGTTGGCAATTTCTCTAATGCGGCAATTGCAGTAATCGTGGCCGCAGTGCTCGACATGCTGGATGGACGTGTCGCCCGAATGACCAATACCGCCAGTGATTTCGGCAAAGAGTACGATTCACTGGTTGATCTGGTTGCATTTGGGCTGGCCCCGGCACTTATTCTTTTTGAGTGGGGTCTTCAGGCCCTCGGTAAGGCGGGTTGGCTGGTTGCGTTTACTTATGTTGCAACTACCGCACTTCGACTGGCTCGATTCAATACCCAGGAGAATGCTAGTAAACGCTATTTCCAAGGCTTACCGTGCCCGGCCGCTGCGGTGCTGCTCGCTGCGGGGATTTGGACTGCTGAGAGCTATCTGCTTTCCGGTACCACTTATGTCGCTATCGCATTTGTTCTGATGGCGTTGCTCGCCTTCGCAATGGTCAGCGCGATGCCGTACCGAAGTTTCAAAGATCTTGATCTCAAACATCGGGTGCCGTTCGTCGCGGTATTGGCCCTGGTTTTAGGATTTGTACTGATCTCCTTTGACCCCCCGGGGGTCCTGCTCACACTGTTTAGCACATACGCGTTTTCAGGGGCCGTGAGTTGGTTTTTGCTTCGAAAACAGGGACAAAGTGTATTTCAGAGCTCAGCGGAGGGTGCGGAGCGTTCTGCGGCTGAAGTCTCCGAGAGTCAGGTATCCAAGAACGCGTAGGGTGAACAGCGTGGGCGAGGCCTGAACTGCTTTGCCTGGCTTCGGGTCCGGCGCTATACTCAGCGCCATGATGAGTCGCCAAACCATTCGCGGGATCTGCACGGATCAGACTCTGCCCGGGCGTCCGCAGTCAAGAATTCTTCTTGTACTGCTGGGTCTGCTGCGCCGGCCGGCGCAATAACTCTTACCTCCTCACCATACACCACCTCACCTTGATCCGCCCACTGGGGCAGGTCAGGACAATTCCATAAGTCTTGATTCGTGGAGAACAAGCATGAACGACCGACTTTACATTTTTGATACGACTTTGCGTGACGGCGAGCAGAGTCCGGGAGCGTCGATGACCGCGGCGGAGAAAGTCCGAATTGCGCGCCAATTGGAAAAGTTGCAGGTAGACATTATTGAGGCTGGATTTCCTGCGGCAAGCGAGGGTGACTCCGAGGCGGTCAAGATGGTTGCTAAAGAGATTTCCGACAGCCGAATCTGTGCCTTAGCACGGGCGAATCCAGGAGATGTCGAAAAGGCAGCAGAGGCGGTGAAAAATGCAAATGCGGCGCGGATTCACACCTTCATTGCAACGTCGCCGATCCATATGAAGGCGAAACTCCGGATGTCGCCTGAGGATGTGCTGGAAAAGGCGGTAAATGCAGTCCGTCAAGCACGGGACTCCGTGGAAGACGTTGAGTTTTCAGCGGAGGATGCTGGGAGGTCCGACGAGGACTTTCTCTGTAGGATTTTCGAGGCTGTGATTCATGCGGGTGCTCGGACGGTGAATATCCCTGATACGGTTGGTTACACGATGCCGCATCAGTTTGGAGAGATGTTCAATCGACTGATGAACCGGATTCCCAATGCAGATCAGGCAACCTTCTCAGTACATTGCCACAATGATCTCGGTGTCGCGGTCGCAAATTCACTTGCGGCTGTACAAGCGGGGGCCCGGCAGGTTGAGTGCACGATTAACGGACTCGGAGAACGTGCGGGCAACGCTTCTCTGGAGGAGGTGGTGATGGCGGTTCGCACGCGACAGGATGTTTTCTCCTGCGACACTGCCATCGATACCGCCCAGATTCTACCCGCCAGTAGAATGGTATCTAGCGTTACAGGGTTTCCCGTTCAGCCCAACAAGGCGATTGTGGGCGCCAACGCTTTTGCTCACGAAGCCGGAATTCACCAGGACGGTGTACTTAAGCAACGCGATACTTATGAAATCATGCGGGCAGAGGATGTGGGTTGGTCAGCCAACCAGATTGTACTGGGTAAGCACTCTGGCCGAACCGCTTTTCGGGAACGCATGGCATCGTTGGGGATTGAGTTCAGTAGCGATGTCGAACTTAATGCGGCATTCGGGCGGTTCAAGGATCTGGCGGACAAGAAGCATGAAATCTTCGACGACGACCTCCAGGTGCTTGTCAGCGAAGATACCTCAAAGGAAGAAAATGAGGTGGTTCGCTTCATTGGGCTCAAAACCATGGCGGAAACGGGAGGAATTCCGGTGGCAGAACTGTCACTCGAGTTTAATGGACAACCGCGGTCCAGCAGTGCGAATGGCGATGGTCTTGTAGACGCAGCATTTCAGGCCGTCGAGGAAATCGTCCCGGGAACCCGGAACGTGATACTGTATTCGGTGAATGCGATTACGGAAGGTTCAGATTCCCAGGGGGAGGTCAGCGTCCGCCTCCAGGAGGAAGGCCGTATCGTGAACGGACAGGGTGCGGATACCGATATCGTGGTGGCGTCAGTGAAAGCCTACATCAACGGCCTGAACAAGTTACAGGCAGCGCCACACCGATTTAACCCGCAAAGCGGCGAGACCGTCTGAGCGGTAGCGATGGGACGCCACGCACCCTACCTGCGTGAAATGGGTTTGGTGCGTTGGCGCCATACCTCACGGAAAAGTCCTGAACCCCCCGATCACTCCGACGTTGAACTCACCACCGGGGGAGGGGAGAATCAGGACGCTACCAGTCAACTTTTGGCACTTGCCGTGAATGTCGCAGGATGCGATCGGTGCGAACTTCATCGCACGCGGAATCAGACCGTCTTTGGCGCGGGAAATACTCCTGCACGCTGGCTTTTTGTTGGTGAGGCACCTGGTGCAGAGGAAGACAAGCAAGGATTTCCTTTTGTTGGCAGAGCAGGCGTTTTGCTAAATGCGATGCTCTTCAGTATTGGCCTGTCGCGTGAGGAGGTCTACATTGCCAACGTCCTTAAGTGCCGTCCGCCAAACAATCGTGATCCCTTCGGACGTGAAGTCCGG
>DPVA01000219.1 GCA_003529705.1 Gammaproteobacteria bacterium
CCTTTCGCATATGAGGTGGTATCTTCACCGCGATGCTTATTGATTGATGCGACGACGTCATCTGTGGTGAGCGACTTGCCATTATGGAACTCAACACCCTGACGGATGTTGAAGCGCCATACTTTCGCATCAGGGCTTGCTTCCCAGCTTTCAGCCAGGGCCGGCTCCATGCTGTTGTCCTGGCCGACATTCACCAGGCTGTCGCGGAACGCGCGGCTAACGCAGATCATGTACGTTGCGTTGAATAGGCCGCAATCAAGTGAATCTCCGGTGTTCGCGTCGTTCAGTCCGGAAACCATGTGCCCGCCTTTCTTTGGCGTGGCGGCCAGTGCACGGCCAGACCATAGGGCGCTGCCCATGGCAGTTGACAGACCCATTGCACCTGCGAAAGCAAGAAAATCGCGACGCGTGACGCGTGGATCGCTGAGCGCCTGCTTCAGGACGGTGTCCTGATGAATGATCTGTTCGATCTTTGAGCGTTTCATCATATTCTCCGTGTGATTGGTGTAAGCAGCTACGTTCGGCGGGATTTCCTAGCCACAGAACGATCCTCTGATCCTACCCGCCTTTTTACATGGATCGCAAGGACGCGGGTCCCCAGATTCCCAGAGACGGTAGACTATTCCAACTGAGTGGGCAAGATATGGATAAATTTAGGACCTAATGACCCCATAAATAGGTCATAAATTCATGAAAATTAGGGAAATCAAGATCACACCGCTGTTGGTCCCCTATGCGCAGCCCTATTACTGGTCTCAGGGGGTCACGCAAGGTGCAGAGGTCTTATTGATTGAGATCTGCGGCGAAAACGGATCCGTGGGGTTTGGGGAGTGTCTGGCAACACCTACCGCAAAAGGGGTGCAGGCTTTTGTCGAAGAGGCGGCAAAATGTCTGATCGGCCAGTCTGTCTTTGATCGAGAACGCCTGATGACCGTCTGTTATCAGTCACTCTTCCAGTTTCGAGGAACTGGTAGTGCACCGCGTTTTGGTGGGCAGGTGTTGGCAGGTTTGGAGATGGCCCTTTGGGATTTACAGGGAAAAGCGCTTGATCGGCCGGTTTATGAACTGCTGGGGGGTGCACAGCGGCAGTACGTTGAGTACTTTGGTTTCATTCAGGGTTCGGAGCCCAAAGAGCTTGCCCGAGATGCCGTAGCTTTGGTTCAGCAGGGGCATCGCACGATCTATTGCAAGGTGGGGCGGGGTGACGAGCTTGATATCGAGATCGTACGGCACGTCCGTGAGGCGGTCGGTCCCGATATTCGTTTGCGGCTAGACCCAAACGAAGCCTGGGATCCGCTTGATGCAATACGCATGATCGAGTCCCTGAAAGCGTTTAACCCTGAGATGATCGAACAGCCTTGCGATCACCGCAGTCTCAGCGCTCTTAAGGAGATCAAGGATGCAAGCTCCGTTGCAATTTCAGCGGATCAATCTGTCTTCAATGCAGTTGATGTCGCGGCAGTGATTCAGATGCGGGCAGCTGATCTCATCGTGCTTGGCCTGCACGAAACCGGCGGCATCGGCCCTCTCATGGAAACGGCGGCTGCTGCGAGGAAAGGCGGACTTAATATCTGCCTTCATGGCTTGTACGAGACCGGCATCACGACGTGTGCCGCGCATCAGGCAGGGCTTGTGATCCCCAATCTGGATGACGCCAATCAGTACATGAATCACTTGCTGACTTCAGATGTGATCGCCAGCCCAGATTTATCGTTAAAGGACGCTAAACTCGGCGTCTTCGACGCGCCGGGTTTGGGTTTTGAAATTGACGCTGATGCTGTGACTCAGGCAGCGGCTCGGCATGTCGGACAGGCAGCGGCACTTCGGTAAAACCCGAAGCGGCTTTTGCTGAATTGCGCCCATCCAGGAGAGGACGCCGGTGAAAATATCTCGAATTCGCGTATTCCAGGTTGACCTGCCGATGAAGGAGGGTGCGTACAGTTGGTCCACCCAGTCCTTTTCGGCTTTTGACAGTACGGTTGTCCTCATTGATACCGATGAGGGTTTAACGGGTGTGGGAGAAAGTTGTCCGTTGGGGCCCTCTTATCTTGCCGCATACGCCGAAGGGGTGCGCACGGGTGTGTCGGTACTCTCTCCTGGCCTCATGGGCGAGGACCCGACCCAGCTGGACAAGATCAATCTCAGAATGGATGAACTCCTAAAGGGTCATCCTTACGTCAAGTCGGCAATCGACATGGCCTGTTGGGATATCCTGGGCAAGGCAACGGGCATGCCGGTGTATCAGTTACTGGGCGGCAGACTCCAGGAACGGGTACAACTATTTAAAGTTGTGGCGCGCGCCGATCCAGGACTGATGGCAGAGCGTTTTGTTGAGTACCGTCAGTCAGGCTTTGATCATTTCCAGATCAAAGTAGGAGAACATCCCGAGACTGATATAGAGCGCTTCAGAAGGGTACTTGCCGAGATGCAGCCGGGCGATGTTGTGGATGCAGATGCCAATACTGGGTGGAAGCAGCACGATGCTCTGCGTGTGGTGGGTGCGGTAGAGCAAATGTTCCAGGAGCGTCAGTTGTCGTGCTTTATTGAGCAGCCCTGCCTTAGTTACGAAGAGTGCCTCGCGGTACGTCAGCACACCAACCTGCCATTCATTCTGGATGAATGTATGGATGGATTACCGATCCTGTTGCGCGGACACCGTGATAATGCGATGGATCTGATCAATCTGAAGATCAACCGGATGGGAGGGCTCACCCGGGCTCGTCAGGTGCGGGATCTTTGTGTTCACCTGGGTATTGTGATGACCATCGAAGACAGTTGGGGAGGAGAGATCGCGACCTCTGCGATTGCGCATCTGGCGCAGTCGACACCGCCAGCATTTCATTTTCAGTCGTCAGCATTTCACGACTACGCGAGCATTGCTATTGCCAGTGGCGGCCCGCAGGTTGCAGACGGCTATATGACCGCGCCGGCTGAACCCGGGTTGGGGGTCGATCCGTTGATGGATGTGTTCGGAAAGCCGGTATGCGAGTTTCACTAGCATAAATGCGACATCAAGTCTTTTGACACGCTCATCTTGTTGCTCACAATAGCAACCTGCGAAGTAGTGACAATTCATTAAAGGAATCACAATGGCGCGACAGCACGATCAGAAA
>DPVA01000120.1:0-140 GCA_003529705.1 Gammaproteobacteria bacterium
ATACCAAGAAAAAGATTTACCGCGGCATGACCTCTCCCGAAGCCGTGATGGAATCACTTTACGATTCAGAGGACTCAGACGCCGTCGATGCTGCCCTCGCAACTCCGCCCGAGGGTCAGGAAATCCAGGTACCCTATCGC
>DPVA01000120.1:433-2077 GCA_003529705.1 Gammaproteobacteria bacterium
CAGGAAATCCAGGTACCCTATCGCGGTAGCGTCGTCGACATCCTGCACCGAATCCGAGGTCATCTGCGCTCGGCAGTAAGTTATGCCGGATGCGAATCCCTCGAGAACGCAAGAACAGCGATTCTGCCGAATCCGCTTGAGTATCTAATTGCGCTTTCCGAGGCATCGCGAAGAGAGTCCTACGAACGCTGAGGTGTCGCAGGCGGCAATACGTGCCTGCGGTCCGCGGCGGAGTATTGCCAACGCTTTTCAACGCGCTCTGAGCCCTTCCGGGTAATGGGCGCTCCGCACTTGAATGCCGCCGCCCACCGTGTCCAAGTCATGGTGTCGCTGATCGCCGGGGGTCTCGGTGGCGCGGCGTTCTTCTGGTTTTCACTACCGCTTCCGTGGATGCTGGGGTCTATGCTGATCGTCTCGGCTGGCGCTATCGCGGGCATACCCTTCCGCCGCTCCGTTCGGCTCAGAAAAGCGATGCTCGCCGTCATGGGCCTACTCTTGGGTAGCTATTTCACGTCCGATACGCTTTCCCAGCTAGGCCTGTGGTCTTTAGCGGTGCTTTTAGTCAGTATCTATGTAGTCCTCATGACCGGGATCTCTCTGGGTGTCTTTCGTCGCTTTGGCCGAATGAACGTCCCGACCGCCTATTTCTCAAGCATGCTCGGGGGGCTTGGACCAATGACGATTGCCGGAGAAGAAGCCGGCGGCGACAATCAGTTGATACCGATCGCACACGTGATCCGAATCTTCTGCGTGGTGTCTTCAGTACCCATCTATCTGGTGCTCGTACGGGGGATTGACCTTACACCTGCGCCATTCGTGCTCTCTGAACTGATTGCGATACCGTACTGGCGCGACTGGCTAACCTGGGGAAGTTGCGCGGTAGTTGGGTTTTTCGGCGCGCGCGCCATACGGTTGCCGTTTGGCGAGATTCTCGGACCCATGCTGTTGTGCGCTACCGCCTATGTCCTTGAGCTGGTCACGGTCACCATGCCGTCATTTGTGACGATTGCGGCACAGGTTGTGATCGGTACTTCGATTGGTACACAGTTTGCCAACCTGCGTGGACACCATGTGCCGCGTGCCGTCATGACTTCGCTGGGGTCTACCGTCGTCATGCTCGTGGGTGCACTGGTCATTGCCGAACTGATGGCGCCTGCGCTCAAGATCGACCCACTATCACTGCTGCTGGCGCTGGTGCCGGGGGGTCTCGTCGAAATGGGATTGATCGCAGTTGCGTTAAATGCCGATACCGCCTTCATCAGCGTGATGCATACCTGGCGCTTCATCCTGATTGCCATCACCGCACCGCTGTTATTTGGATTCTTCTGGCGGCGGCTGTCACGGACTGGCCGTCACTCCGCGAAGAGCGCTGACAATCCCGACGCAAGATCCGGGTAACGCAGATCCACCCCAAGATGTTCGCGCATCCTGGTATTGTCGATTCTCTTAGATTCAGCGAGATACGAACGCATCTCAGCACTCAGAAGTGTGCTGGCTTCCTGCCTGTCAACAACCGGCGGGCGGGGCAGACCAGCCGCCTCCGCAACGCTGAAGAAAAAATCTGTCATGGTCGACGGGTGGCCGTCGCTGACGTTATAGACTGGCAGGGGATGCTCAATACGCGCAGCGGCAAGACAGGCGCTG
>DPVA01000120.1:2384-3138 GCA_003529705.1 Gammaproteobacteria bacterium
CGCAGCGGCAAGACAGGCGCTGATCAGATCCTCCACATGTACCCGGTTACTCCAGGGCGCCAACTTGGGCGTCAGCACTGGCAGGCCTTCACGCAAACGCTTGAGAGGCAGCTTTCCTGCACCATAAATTCCCGGGACCCGAAGCACCACGATCGGAATATCGTGCGTCTGACACCAACCTTGCATGCTCTGCTCGGCATCGACTCTGCGACGCGCCCGGCCGGTTAGGGGCTCGACCACACGGTCCTCCGTCACCCACTCCCCGTGACAGTCTCCATAAACCCCAGTGGTACTGATCAGCACCACCCGGGACGGCCACTCACCGGACTGATCCGCGCAATGAATAAAGTAGCGCAAACGTCGGTCCTGATCATCCTCAGGCTGGGGCGGTGCAAACCAGTAGAGGACTCGTCCGCCAAGAGGGCCTATGCCGGGACACTCGTTTTCCAAGTCGATACTCACAGCCTCGACACCTTCTTGGTTAAGACGTTCCGCGCTTTCAGCAGTGCGCACCATCGCCGCCACGGCACTGCCGTCAGCGAGCTCACGCAGGGCCACCTGGCGACCTACATAACCACATCCCGCAAATAAACTGTCCATCGATGGCTACCGGCTCGCGGTCAGGGTGCCAGTGGTCGTCAATGTTGCCACCGTCACTTCCGCCCTTTTGCATTTCAGCGTACCACTGACGTCCGCAGTCATGGCAGGCGGAATAATCACCCCCTGAATTCGGGCCGCCTTGATCCCGAGAGAA
>DPVA01000188.1:0-825 GCA_003529705.1 Gammaproteobacteria bacterium
ACCAGCCCACCCAGAACTTCGGCCACTTCCTGCACTACCGCGCCGGCAAGTGAAGCCGGACTGGTCGCCCCGGCCTGCCCGGCGGCCAGTAACAGCACTGGCATCCCCCGCTCTACACAAGCCTCCAACACCCGACAGGCGTCCTCCGCAAAGCGCATCGGCGGAACAACGAAACAACATGAGCAACTCACAAAGGGTCGCTCCCGCCACGCCTGCTCGCCCCCGGCGACCAGTTCGAGCATATCGATGGCCTGGTGCACGTGGGCCGGATCGACAAAACTTGTGCCAACGTGCTTGTTTGTGCCCGCGATGGAGGCGTAACAAGTATTGAAATCCATTTCAGCAGGATCCTCGATATCCCGTAATACCATTGAACGCTGGAAGAAATGAATATGTTCCATTTGGTCAACAATACGCGCCGCATCGTACAGGTCCTGGGCCATCGACTCGCGATACTCACGCTTGACGGTATCTACAATGTGTACCGCCGCCCCAGCCGTTCCGAAATAGGTACGACTGCCGCTAAGGTCAAGGTCGTGATGGGGATCCTGAGCATACAAGGTAATGTTCTTCGCACATTGAGATAAAGCGTCCTTTACAAGTGCTCGCGGAATAAGGAGGCGTTCATCCTCGGTGAAGGCACCGCCGGCCGCGGTAACCCGCTCAATAATAGACGGCAGCGCATTGGCAAAACCAATGGTTTCGAGGGTCGTGAGCGCCGCTTCATGAATGCGCTCGACTTCATCCTGAGTCAGCGGCTGATAGCGGCCGCTCTGAAGTCCTGGCCTCACCGGTTTTTCCTCTTCAGGTATCGGCGCTGCCCGC
>DPVA01000188.1:1128-4295 GCA_003529705.1 Gammaproteobacteria bacterium
CTTCAGGTATCGGCGCTGCCCGCAGCGCCTGGCGCGCAGCCCTCCCGCCCATTCGACTAGATCTCTTTGTCACCCGACTCCTCCCAAATCGCGCTACTGAAGCCTACTGTCCTTCCTAACCCAACCGTGTTTGCAGATCCGTAAGAAAAGCGGATACCTCTGCGTCCCGTGGCATCACCCGGTCGACCATCGGCAACAGGTCGTCATGACGAACGCCGTCACGCTGCACCGCACCCCGGCTCAGCAACATCGCACTATGACCGGCATCCGCAACCAACCTGCAGGTGGTGTCATTGTAGTCCCGGTCTCCGCCAAACGGAACGGAAAAAACGCCGGTTCGGTGTACTCCAGGCAACGTTTCGACAAAGCGGTAGTTCTCATCTATTTCCTGCCACTGTTCCTCCTCGCTAAGCGAGGACAGAACGTAATGATGTGTCGAATGGCTGCCATAACTAACGAGCGGATGCGCTTTGAGTCCCTGATCTGCCTGTGTATAGTATTGCGTGTACGCACCGATTTTGGGCTCATCCTCGAGAAAGGCATCAAGCATCCGTACAACCCTGATGCTGTTGTTTCTGGGATCTTTGGTATAACGATAGAATGACTGCGTCGGATTACGCTGAATCCCTCGGGCAAACCGGGTTTCGAATTCTTCAACACGCCCATTCTCCATAATGTATCGGACCTTATCCCGCCAGAACAATTCACCCTGCATGAACGAACGGTTAACGAAGATCGCTAGTGGTATTTGCAGCGCCTCGAAAACTCCGAAGACCTCATCGAGAACACACTGATAACCGTCGTCGGCCGTTATGGTCGCAAGACCCTGGAGATTCCGGGCCGTGCAGTATTCGTCAACTGAAACAAAATGAAAGGAACGTGACAGGCTTTCCAATTGCCGAAAAAGATTCTCCGGTGTAACGTTGTGCAACGCTTCGCCCAAGAGCGACGGCGGGGACGCAAACGTGCCGTGATACAAAAGCGCCAATCCGCACCGGTTGGCAAGGTCCTGCGCCAATGGGTCTGGGCCGTTCATCAATTCTTCCGATACTGATCCAAGGGTTTCCCGCGCACTGTATGCCATCCGAGAGGCTAAACTAAACCCCTCCTACAGGCAAAAGCATTTCTCTATGACTTCCCATTCCTTTCATCTCGGCGCCACGGAAATATTCGAACGTGTTGATTTCGCACCACTGATCGATGATCTCGCCCGCATGCACCGGGAAACCCCCGCCGATCTTCGCGACATGCTTTTGGAACAACCAGGACAAATGGGCAAAGACTACTGCCTGGTCCGCGCCGCCTGGCAGGGGGGAGAGGCTCTTGGGGTCAAGATCGCAAGTGTTTTCCCCGTCAATGTGTCACAGGACCTGCCCGCTATACACGCTGCCTATATTCTTTTTGACGGCGTCAACGGCGTCCCCGTGCGCTCTATTGATGGCAACGCGTTGACCTACCTAAAGACTGCCGCAGACTCGGCGCTCGGTTCCAGGCTGTTGGCCCGGGCTGATTGCCGCCGGTTGCTGATGGTGGGCGCCGGCGCCATGGCGCCCTATCTGATTGAAGCTCACTGCACCGTCCATCCGGAAATAGAAAGGATCCGTATCTGGAACCGCTCTGCCGAGCGGCGTGATCATCTGATTGAAACCCTGGCAAGAAAACGTCATATCGAGGCTGTTGATGATCTTGCAGAGGCAGCCGGCTGGGCTGACCTGATTTGCTGCGCCACCATGACTTCTGAGCCTCTGATAAAAGGGGATTGGTTGAATCCGGGCACGCACCTTGACCTCGTCGGTGCTTTTCGCAGGGATATGCGGGAAGCCGACGATGAAGCCATACGCCGAGCGCGGCTTTTCGTCGACTCCCGCAATACCACGATCGGGGAAATCGGTGAATTGGTCATTCCGATGGAGGCCGGGGTTATTTCTGAACATGACATACTCGCCGATCTCTATGATCTGTGCACCGATGCCAAGGGCCGCCAAAGCCCCGAAGACATCACCCTTTTCAAGAATGGCGGCGGGGGTCACCTGGATCTAATGACCGCGAGGCACATTCAAAGTCGATGCGCCTTGGTCTAGCGAGGCCTCGACTTATCACGCCGGATTCAATACCTGCCAGAAGAGCGGCAGCCAGGCGATTGTCAAGAGTCCGACAAGTACCGACTGAGTGATCAGCACCTTGCGGTGCTTCGCCCGGTGTTCGCCCGTGCTGGAGGACATGAATACTGCACTCATCAACACATCAAGCAGCGTTACGAAAAAAAAGATCGGGACGAGGGCAGGAACAATCACCGTCGTCACAAAAGCCCACCCCTCATAACTGGTTGGCACAAGCGCAAAAGGCGCTAGCACCGACAAAATCCCCAACACCAGCGCGAGGCCCAGCCGCAATGGACCCAGCAGTTGTGGAATTTCTTTAAACATGATTCTTTATCTCAAGCGCTTTTCGAAGTTGGAGGAAACGGCCGGGGGGTCAGGGCTTTCCTTCGCTATCTTGACTTTGTACGGTCTGTAACCGCTTCCATGCCTTAAGCACCAATTCGGGATTCTCGGCAAGCAGTTTCTGCAGGTCCTTATCGGCTTCCCCGCAGACGTCCTGACTGCCCGTAAACTTATCCCAAAGGCCCTGAGCCAAAATTGACAGTCCGGCGGTGAATGCAGCAGCGGTCCAGGTTAACCCGGTCTTCGCTACTCCGCCAAGGTCCGCCTCAATCTTCGGTTTCTTCAAGGTCCCGCCCACCCGGTAGAAATTGGTTAGATTGGCTGCAGAAACCCCAAAGCCTTTACGTGCTTTCGGGTTGATTAGAAACACTACCGACTCATCCTTGAGACTGAACCCGCCCCTGATCAAATAGGTCACATCTGGGGTCTGAAGGGCAACCGTGTCTTGCGACATCGCGATTCCGTCAACGATCCGAAAACCGATGAGACCGCAGTCGAGACGATGAAATTTGGACTTCTTTGCTGGATTCACCGCGCTCAACACCTGCACTAGGATCGAATTGGTCAGAATATCAAGACCGCTAGCCGGAATGTAGGTATTAACCCCGGAGGCGAGTAGAGAACCGGAAGCAGAAGACGCGATCTCTTTTGGCGAGATACCTTTACCGGAAAGGTCAATCGCAACGTCGACTGCACCCTGTAAAGGCAGCTTTACATCACGAA
>DPVA01000110.1:0-878 GCA_003529705.1 Gammaproteobacteria bacterium
GCTTTAACTCCTGACAAACCGATGTGAGACGGTCACTGTTGAATCCTGTCCCGGAGCCACTGCCTAGATATTCACCTGAGAGCTTGACGAGAAAAAGGCCGCGAAGCCCATCACCGTCCTCGCCCACAGATTAGCCCCCTTGCGCCTGAGCCATGACCTCGGCGACGAAGTCATCAGAGCGTTTCTCAAGACCTTCACCGACCTCAAAACGGGACATTCGCAATACGGAGGCTTCCTGACCTGAGAGCAACTCGCCGACCGACTGGTCTGGATTCTTTACAAAAGGTTGACCCGTAAGGGTATTTTCTTTCAGAAACTTCTTGATCCGACCGGTCACCATCTTCTCAACAATTTCCGGGGGCTTTCCACTCTCTGCGGCCTGCGCGGTATAAATATCCCGCTCTTTTTGCAGAATGTCGTCCGGCATTTCAGATTCATCGATACAAACCGGCCGACTGGCTGCCACGTGCATTGCAATATCCCGGCCTAGTTGGGGGTCAGTTGATGATCCCATCTTGACGATAACCCCAATCCTTGAGCCGTGAACATATCCTGCTAGTTCTCCCGGACCAGCTTCAACCATCTCGAAGCGCCGCAGCGAAATATTCTCGCCAATTTTGGCGATCAATTCCTGGCGGGCGGTTTCTACGGTTGCCTCTCCGGACAATTGGACTCCAGCGGCCGCTTCAACAGATTCTGGCCGGCGCTCAAGGATGATGTTCGCGAGTTGCGCGGCAAAACCTTTGAAGGAATCGTCTTTGGCGACAAAGTCCGTTTCACAGTTCACCTCAACCAGGACAGCCGCGGTCCCTTCATCATTCAGGGCAAGAGTGACAATGCCTTCCGCAGCGATGCGTCCCGACTTCTTTTCTGCACTT
>DPVA01000110.1:1083-2576 GCA_003529705.1 Gammaproteobacteria bacterium
TTTTAGCAACAAAGTCGGTTTCGCAATTTACCTCAACCAACACACTCGAAGATCGATCTTCCGACACAAGCTGGACGATTATTCCTTCAGCCGCGATACGTCCCGACTTCTTTTCTGCACTTGCTGCCCCTTTCTTCCTTAGGAGCGCGATCGCTTCGTCGAGGTCACCCTCGGTTTCGGTCAAGGCCTTTTTGCACTCCATCATCCCGGCACCGGTTCGCTCCCGGAGTGCTTTAACCTCGCTGGCTGTTACTGGCATCTTGGTTCCTCGATGAGTTTTGAACTAAACGATCCGGCTCAGTTTCCGGAATCTTTTAACGGGTCGGTTTCACTCTGCCCGTCCCCGGAGCCCCCCGGCTTCGTCGCAGGAGTCGATACATCGTCGACTCCAGCACTACCGGCCGGGGCGTTTACTTCTGTTACGATCTCTTCAGAACCGCCCTTAGGGATTTCTGCTAAAACTTCCGCCGGCACGTCTACAGGCTCTTCGGAGACCTCAATGTACTCATCCGCGTCCCCCTGCAGGACCGGCGCTGCGGCAGCTTTTGCTTCGATCACGGCGTCTGCAGCACCCTCAAGATACAGTCGAATAGCGCGTATCGCGTCATCGTTACCAGGGATCAGGTAGTCAATTCCCTCGGGTGAACTATTGGTATCACAGACCCCAACGACCGGGATTCCTAGCTTCCGGGCTTCCGATACTGCGATGCGCTCATGATCGACATCAATCACGAATAGAGCGTCCGGCAGACCTTTCATTTCCCGAATTCCCGACAAACTACGATCAAGTTTAGCCCGCTCGCGCTCCAGCATCAGCGTTTCTTTCTTGGTTAATCCCATGGTCGCCCCGGTAGAGACCATCTCGTCGAGTTCCACCAACCGCGCGATGGAATTCTTCACTGTCTTAAAATTGGTGAGCATGCCCCCCAGCCAGCGGTGGTCCACATACGGACAGTTGCATCTTTGCGCCTGTTCTCGAACTATCTTTCCGGCCTGGCGTTTAGTTCCGACAAACAGAATTTTGCCGCGGCCAGCCGCTACGCTCCCGAGGAAATTCAAGGCCTCGCGGAACATTGGCAGAGTCCTCTCCAGGTTGATAATGTGAATCTTGTTGCGGGCGCCGAAAATATACGGACCCATCTTAGGCGACCAGAAACGTGTCTGATGGCCGAAGTGGACGCCAGCCTGAAGCATCTGGCGCATCGAAACGTCAGTCATGATGTACTCCCGTTGGGTTGTTGTTCAGTGCGGTCGCGAGCGCCGACCCGGCAATTCGGTAACCGGGCACCCGGGCGCTCATAGAAGGGACCACACCAGGATTAGGGCGCGATATTCTACTCTAGGCTCCTCTGGTCCGCCACCCAGGCTCTGGCCGTACCAACCGGCCGTGGCGACGAGGTGTCAACCCGGGTTCGTCTAGAATCCCTTTATAGGAATCACAATAACCATGGCTATTCACTTAAAAACTGACGAGGACCTATCGCGGATGCGAA
>DPVA01000201.1:0-1253 GCA_003529705.1 Gammaproteobacteria bacterium
GCCATAAGGGTTCGCGGAAAGCGTCCACCCTGCGGGCGCGACCAGGGTGGTCTGGTCTTCGGTGATGACGGCGGGACCCGCAACGGGATGTGCGGTTGAGATCGCTTGTCGGGTAACCACTGAGCACTCGGTCGGATGGTCATTGCCAGGCATCCAGACCATACGCTGACCGATGCTTTGCTGCGGTTTAGCTGATGGGTGTTCGACCTGCGCGCGGATATCTTCACTCACCGGAGCGGATGCCGTGAGTGACCAGGTCAGGATCTCAAGAGGTACCCCGGGGATGCCCTGGCCATATTGGTTCCGATAGGCCTTATCGAAGGTTTCTGCAATCGTTTTGCGGTCATCGGCGGTGAGTGGTAGATCTGGAAGTTGAATCTTGATTTCGTGTCCCTGCCCCGCATAGCGGATAAAAGCATGCCGGACCGTTGATACTGACGCCTCACTGGCGCCCAGACGCACAGTCGCGCTTGCTTCCTCCTCCATTTCCTCAAACAGAGCGTTGATGGCTTCGGGTTCGAGATGTTCAAGCAGGGTGAAACGGCTGCGAACGACCTCAAAGGCGACTGGGGCGAGCAAGAACCCGACCGCAGACCCAACACCTGCATCCCGGGGGATGATGATTCGGTCGATGCCGAGCTTGCGGGCCACTGCGATCGCATGCAGCGGCGCGCCTCCGCCGAAAGCGATCAGGGTGCGTTCAGTTACATCCAATCCTTTTTCAACCGCATGAACCCTCGCTGCGCTGGCCATGTTTTCGTCGACGATTTCGATCACTGCCTGGGCGCCACCTATCGCGTCGGTTTTCAGTGCATCACCGATCTCGGTTTGGATAGCCTGCTGCGCGGCTTTTGTATTCAGCGGGATCCGTCCACCCGCGAATCCATCAGCGTCCAGTCTGCCCAGCATGAGGTTGGCATCGGTGACGGCCGCAGCCCCACCACCACGCCCGTAGCACGCAGGCCCGGGTTCAGCGCCGGCGCTCTCTGGTCCCACGCTGACCCGGCCGAGTTCATCGACACTTGCCAGTGAACCACCCCCGGCACCGATCTCGACCATATCGACCACAGGAATTTTGATCGGCATCCCGCTGCCTTTCATGAAACGATGTGCACGATCGACCTCAAAGGTTCGCGATAGCGGCAGGGTACAGTCATCAATCAGGCAGATCTTTGCGGTGGTGCCGCCCATATCAAAGGACAGAACCGAGGACTCACCCAAAGTACGAGCAATATGCGCCGCAAGGATGGCGC
>DPVA01000201.1:1573-1728 GCA_003529705.1 Gammaproteobacteria bacterium
CGCCACCCGCGGGACCCGATTCAACGAGACGCACGGGGAAGGCTGCCGCCGTATCGATGGTGACCTGGTGTCCTCCTGAGGTCATCAGCAGACAGGCACAATTGAACCCATCACGGGCCAGGCGTTCCCGAACCTCAATCAGGTAACTCGCCATC
>DPVA01000201.1:2027-2631 GCA_003529705.1 Gammaproteobacteria bacterium
CCTCAATCAGGTAACTCGCCATCAACGGCTGAACGTACGCGTTGGCACAGGTGGTACTCTGGCGTTCGTATTCGCGAATTTCGGGACAGACTTCACTCGAAAGCGAAACAGCGATATCCGATAAATTACGTTGCAGTAGTTCCCGAATGCGTTGTTCGTGAACTGGGTTGGCGTAAGCGTGCAGCAGACCCACCGCAACGCTTTCTATCTGTGCCTCGTGGATGCGCTCGACCAGGCCGTCAACAGAGGCTTCATCAAGGGGTCTGAGAATCTGCCCACGATAATCGACCCGCTCGGGTACCGTCCAGCGCAGACTTCTCGGCACGAGCGGAGGATGGCGATCAGCGTCAAAGTTGTACTGGTCAAAACGGTTCTCATAACCGATCTCGAGAGAGTCGCGATGTCCTTCGGTCACAATCAACGCGGTTTTTGCCCCGCGCCGTTCAATCAGCGCATTGGTAGCAAGCGTGGTGCCGTGGGTGATGAGTGCCACATCAGCGGGAGAGACGTCCGACTGCGAGAGCAGTTGCGAAATCCCTTCCATGAATCCTTCGGCCGGATTGCGTGTCGTCGTGAGTACCTTGGCGGTATAGCGGGCGGAGCC
>DPVA01000201.1:2951-5455 GCA_003529705.1 Gammaproteobacteria bacterium
ACCTGCAGGACGGCATCGGTAAAGGTCCCACCGATATCAATTGCAATTCTTGGTGCGTTGCTCATGTTGTTCAGCGGAAGGTCGGTAGAATTGGGTGGTAATCTTGGTTCGCAACAGGTCACGTTTTGCGCTTACTGATATACGTTGGCACGGGAATGCTGCTTTTGAGGCGCGGATCTGGCTGGGGCTTACCACTTTTGAGTCTCAGTGGAATAACACCGGCCCAAGCATCACTCTCATAGTCAGACTTCTCGTCGCTGGGTGGACCTTCGCTGATCTTGACCGATGCCTCGTCAAGGCTGAAGCGTACGACGGTCGTGGCGGCCAGTTCCTTCGGCCGTGATGCCCGGATGTCGGCAGTGCGTCCGGGGATCAGATGTTCGGTGAAGGCATCAAGCACGATCTTCTTGTCTTCTCCGATAACTTTTTCTCCACTGCCGAGAATGACTACCGACCGGTAGTTCATCGAAGAGTTGAAAGCGGAGCGCGCCACCACGATTCCGTCAAGCAGTGTTACGGTGATGCACGCCGGATTGCCCGCCACCAGCAGTTGTAGCATCCTGCTGACCCGGCTGCCATGTATATACGCGTGATCATCAATGCGCGCGATGGCAGTTGGGATCACAAAAGGTTGACCGTCGTCGACAAACCCTACATGACACACCGTTGCCTCATCGAGAATGGCGTTGATGCTGGACCGGTCATAACGCGCGAGTTCGCGCACGCGCCGGACTTTGGAACGAGCAGAAGGTGCGGAGGGTCGGGTCATTGAACGAAGCAGGCGATTGGGATAGCGTCAGATCATGAAGACGCGTCAGAATTGGTCCTTGAGTTCACGGGTTCGGGCAAATACGTCAACCAGAGGCTGACCGCTCAGGCCGATGTTTTGTTGTAGGTGGCCACTGTCTGGACGCAGAAACGGATTTGTCCTTTTTTCTAGCTCCACGGTCGTGGGCACCGTTGGTTCACCGCGTTGTCGGGCGGCATCGATTTCATCGCTGCGAGCAACGAGATCTGCGTTATCTGGTTCCACCGATAGGGCGAAGCGGGCATTGGCCTGAGTGTATTCGTGGGCACAGTAAATCAGCGTTTCGTCTGGCCAGGACAGGATTTTCTGCAGCGATGCCCACATCTGCTGCGGCGTGCCTTCGAAAAGCCGGCCACAGCCGAGCGCAAACAGTGTATCGCCGACAAAGCCGATATTGGCAGGCAGACAGTGGTACACAATGTGACCGCGCGTATGTCCTGGCGTATCGTAGACCGTAAACGGCCAAGCCCCCAGCATGACCGTATCTCCGTCGGCGACGGTACGGTCGATGCCGGGAATCCTGTCCGCATCGGCGGCAGGCCCAATGATCTGACACCCAGTTTCCGATTTCAGCTGCAGGTTGCCGCCGGCATGATCGTCGTGGTGATGGGTGTTGAAAATAAAGTTCAGTCTCCAGCCTTTTGCATGAAGCGTTTCCTGAATTGGTACCACTTCGGGCGTATCAATCGTTGCGGTCAGCCCGCTGTCAGGATCGTGGACCAGATAACCGTAGTTGTCCGAAAGGCAGGGAAACTGTTGGACTTCAAGGGTGCTCATTGGATTCAGGCCTTGCTGTGGCCGCTGATCTTGGCATGCAGCGGTTTGCTCGCCTCAAAAGCTGCTTTCTGATCCTCGTTGGCTTCTTGCTGGTAATCGCGTTTCCATTTGTCATAGGTCATGCCGTAGACGATCTCACGTGCACGGCCGTAGTCCATTTCAACGCCTTCTTCCTCGGCGGCCGCCAGATACCATTTGGAAAGGCAGTTACGGCAAAAACCGGCCAGGTTCATCAGATCGATGTTCTGCACATCAGTACGCTGGCGCAGGTGCGCCACCAGCCCGCGGAACGCGGCTGCTTCGAGTTGGGTGCGGGTCGTTTCGTCCATGGGTTCTCCGGAATCGCTCGGATGTTCGTCGGCGGTATAAAGGCCATACCGCCCGCGCTATTTATCTTTCGCCCTAAACCGAGATGATAACAGTCACCCAGACTTTTCGGAACGAAGCCGGGCGGCGTTGACAGCCCCGGTACAATGCAGGCCTGAATACCGGCCAAGGTCTGAGGGCAATCATTCCGGTTTGTAAGGTTTTCATATGACCTCTTTATCCAATGTTTCGTACTCGCCGCCAACATCGGTGATGCTGACCCACCCCATGGCGAGATATTGCGGAACTCTGTCGCTCGTATTGGTGCTGATGCTGGTCGGTTGTGCGAGTTCCTCGAGTAGCGGCATTGAACTGACCGTTTTCAGGGGCGATGCAACAAGCACCTTTGCCGGTACGTACACTGGCACGATATCACTGACGTCAACCGCCGATGTGGTCGCGCTGGGTTCAGCAACGGATCAGCGTACCGAGAGCATTTCAGCCGAGGTCACCCGCGATGGTCTGGCCTTTCTTTCGGTTCGCGGCGTCACGATTGCGGGAGTCGTCGACAACCACGGGAACTGGGGGCTGCAGGCGTCGATCGATGATCTGC
>DPVA01000005.1:0-956 GCA_003529705.1 Gammaproteobacteria bacterium
TACCGCGCCTTTAGTGGCGCAGTAAACCGCAAGAGAGGGGTCCGCGATAAAGCCATCATAGGATCCAAAGTTGATGATGGAGCCTGAACCGGCGTTGCGCAATAGCGGCAGCGCGCGTTTGCTGGTAAGGAAGGTGCCGTTCACATTGACGGAAAAACTGTGGTTCCACTCCTCAAGCGTCGTGTCTTCTATGGTTTTTTCAATCTCGATCCCCGCGGCATTCACCAGAATATCGAGTCGGCCATGCTCAGCCTCAACGTGTGCCATAACCGCGTTGGCATCCTCTTCAGAACCCACATCATGATGCAGTACATGAATGTTGGATTCGGGAAATTCGAAAGCGGCAATGTCCGTTGCATAGACCACCGCGCCTTCGGCATGAAAGCGCTGACAGATGGCTCTTCCGATGCCGCCACAGCCGCCGGTGACCACGGCTATCCGACCCTTCAAATAGTCCGGAGGGACGGCACTCATGGCAGTATCGCTCCGCGGTAGGCATCCAGCACCAGCCCATGGAAATGGTGAACAGCATGCTCGCTCAGGCCGCTGCCCTCTGGATCAACAAGATAGCGGCCCTGGTTAAATGCCGGGGTCTGCATGCCTCGCTGAACGCTTTCTACCAGCCCAATATCTTCAGGCTGCAAAACTTCATCGATGAACCGGATAGCCTCCAACTCCGACTCATTAGGGGTATCGGTTTCGAAGAAGAAATCGAATACCTCATAGGTCTGCTCGGGCCCGTCGGGGTAAAAGCGCCAGACCATGAAGTTGCCCCGTCCCGGGTATCGCATGAGCGTTGTATTTGGCCATAAATACCAAACAGCATGATCGGTGACGCTGGCGCTTTCTACGCCATAGGCATTATTGTCGCTGCGCCCTGCCTTGGCCATGTGGCTGGAGTAGATACTGTGGGTTTTGACTTTGTACGTGTCCATCTCAACGAGCGTGCAGAAATC
>DPVA01000005.1:1259-3629 GCA_003529705.1 Gammaproteobacteria bacterium
CTCAACGAGCGTGCAGAAATCCCGGTGGGCGACTGGACAGTGGTAGCACTCTAGAAAGTTATCCACCACGGTTTTCCAGTTGGCCTGGATGCGATAGGTCAGGGTGTGCGCATGGGTCAGGTTGGCAAGATCAGGCGCATACGACATGATCTCGTCTGACAGGGATTCACTCTCATCGGCTAGTACGGGCGCTTCCGGATCGAGATTGACGAAAACGAGATGACAGAAGACCTCGATCCTGACTGCATCCAGGCAGATTGTTGCAGTATCGAAGTTCTCAATAAGTTCCGAGCGCCGGGCACGGCTGAGGCGACCGTCCAGGCCGTAGACCCAGGCGTGATAGGGACAGGTAATGACTTTTGTCTGACCGCTTCCCTGCAGCAGTTGATGACCGCGGTGCTTGCAGACGTTATAGAACGCCCTCAGTTCTCCGGTTTTATCTCTGCAGGCGAAGATGCTTCGTCCTTCGACGTCGGCGGCAATATAGCTCCCGGGCCGGGCGAGTTTTTCCTCATGACAGAGAAACTGCCAGCTTTTGTGGAAGATCTGCTGGCGCTCGAGATCAAGAAAGTTCTGACGCTGATAACAGTCGGCATGGAGGGAGTGTGACCGCGACGCGACCTTGTCATATCCCTCGCTCACACGGGCCAGAGTTTCGGAATCGATCGTCTGAGACACCATGGCGTATTGTCCTTGGTCAAATGCATTACAAATTGGATACCCAATTTACACCAAGGAATTACTCCAAGGCGAGACATTGTTGCCCCTAAGAGGGGTCTGATTCATCCAGAAGCTTGCTCGGGGCAAGGTTCTAACAGAGCGCAAACTGTTTATTGCAAAGAACGATAAAATCTATTCCCATGAAACATCTTTTCGAAAATAATCGTCGCTGGGCTGAAAAGACGGTAGCCGATGATCCTGAGTTTTTCAAGAAACTCTCGGATCAGCAGAGTCCTGAGTATCTCTGGATAGGATGTTCAGACAGCCGGGTTCCTGCGAATCAGATTACAGGCCTCCTTCCTGGTGAAGTCTTTGTGCATCGCAACGTTGCTAATCTAGTGATTCACACTGACCTAAACTGCCTTTCTGTTATTCAGTATGCAGTAGATGTGCTCCAGGTTAAGCACATTATCGTTTGCGGACACTACGGCTGTGGTGGCGTTGAGACAGCAATCAGTGAACGTCCCGCCGGCTTAATCGACAACTGGCTATTACACATCAAGGATCTCTACCATCGGAATTCTTCGAGGTTTTCTGACTGTGCAGATCAGAAAACTCGAATCGATCGTCTTTGCGAACTTAACGTAATCGAGCAGGTCAATAATGTCTGCCACACCAGCACCGTACAGGACGCGTGGGGTCGAGGTCAGTCCTTGCAGGTGCATGGTTGGATCTACGGTATTAACAATGGCCTGTTGAAAGACCTTGAGGTGACTTTCGAGGCTCCGGACCAAGTGCCGGACGTTTACCGATGATCTTTCCATTCAAAGTCGGTTCAGTGCGGTGGCTTTGGGAAATACGATATCGCCGATGACTGAAACAGTCATTACCGGGGGTTGTCTTTGTGGAGAGGTGCGCTACGAGTTGAACGGGTCCCCCATTGATATGGGCACCTGTCATTGCCGTCATTGCCAAAGATGGTCCGGCAGTGCTTTTCACTCCGGAGTCGCTTTTGCACTGACCGATCTCAGTTTTACGAAAAACGAGCCGCTTTGGTATCAATCCTCCTCCATCATGGAGCGAAGTTTTTGCCCAAGTTGCGGCAGTCCGCTTGCATTCCGTTATCTTGTTCCGATTGAGGACCCTCCGACGGCAAATCCTGAGACGGTCTGGATATCAGTAGGCTCGCTCGATGAGCCTGGGATCAGGTCGCCGGACTGGCACTTCGGTGTGGAGGGGCAACTTGCCTGGGTAAACTTTGATGACGGTCTGCCGCGAACGCGCTGTGATGAGAGCGTTGGACTTGCGAAGGCCTACGCCTCTCAGGAAGATAATCAGGCGGATAACTGAGTCAGCAAGACGATGAGTGTGAAGCGTGACCCTCGTTACGACGTTCTCTTTGATACCGTAGACATCGGCCCGGTGACGGCACCAAACCGGTTTTACCAGGTTCCCCACTGCAACGGCATGGGGCGGATGTTCCCCGACAGCATGATCAGCATGCGTGGCATGAAGGCGGAAGGGGGTTGGGGAATCGTCACCACAGAGCAATGTGATTTTCATCCAACAGGTGACGTACAGCCTTTTACGGAAACCAGTATGTGGGATGACGGCGATCTGCCTTACCTTACGGCAATGGTGGATGCGGTACATGAGCACGGCGCGCTCGCAGGGATCGAACTTGTCCACAACGGCCAGGACAGCGGCTGT
>DPVA01000059.1 GCA_003529705.1 Gammaproteobacteria bacterium
CGTCAGGAAGAGCACATCGAGCTGATTGCTTCAGAAAACTACACAAGTCCGCGGGTGCTCGAAGCCCAAGGTACCAAGCTGACCAACAAGTATGCTGAGGGGTATCCCGGTAAGCGTTATTACGGCGGCTGTGAGTTTGTGGATGTTGCCGAGCAATTGGCTATTGATCGGGCTAAAGAACTCTTCGGTGCCGATTACGTTAACGTGCAGCCGCATTCGGGATCGGGCGCCAACGCAGCGGTCTATATGGCCCTGCTGAATCCCGGTGATACGGTGCTGGGTATGAGTCTTGCACACGGCGGTCACCTCACGCATGGCGCCTCAGTCAACTTTTCCGGGAAGCTCTACACCGCCGTGCAGTATGGGTTAAATACTGATACCGGTGAGATTGACTACGATGAGGTGGAACGGCTCGCCAAAGAACATGAGCCAAAGATGATCGTTGCCGGATTCTCGGCCTACAGTATGATCCTGGATTGGCAGCGGTTTCGGGATATCGCCGACAGCGTTGGTGCTTACCTGGTGGCAGATATGGCGCATGTCACCGGTCTCGTCGCTGTAGGCCTTTATCCCAGCCCAGTGGCGATAGCAGATGTAACAACCTGTACCACGCATAAAACCCTTCGTGGCGCTCGCGGTGGCATGATTATGGCCCGCTCAAACCCCGACATCGAGAAGAAATTGGCCTCACTGGTATTCCCTGGTACTCAGGGCGGACCCCTAATGCATGCCATTGCCGGAAAGGCTGTTGCGTTTCTGGAAGCATTGCAGCCTGAATTCAAAATCTACGGAGAACAGGTTATTGCCAATGCGCAAGCAATGGCTAAGGCATTCATCGATCGTGGCTACAGCATTGTGTCCGGCGGCACCGTGAATCACCTCTTTCTGCTGGACCTTATAGATAAAGGAATCACCGGAAAGGATGCAGATGCAGCGCTGGGCCGGGCAAACATCACCGTCAACAAGAACTCTGTTCCCAATGATCCCCAATCACCGTTCGTTACCAGTGGTTTGCGTATCGGCTCTCCAGCTGGGACGACGCGTGGCTTTAAAGAAGCCGAGATGGCGCAAATAGCGGAATGGATCTGCGATATTCTCGATAACATGGGAGATGAGTCGGTTGTGGATGCCACCCGGGAGAAGGTCAAGGAGCTTTGCGACCGCTTTCCGGTGTATCGGGACGCCTAAAGGAGTTCGACGACTGTCTTGACGGTGGGTGACCGTCTTCATGCGATCTTCGGCCTGAAACCACGGACCGGAACGGGAGTAGTGTGAAAAAAAACCGTTATTCCATTTTCAGTCTGGCGCGTAACGCGGTAAGTTATCACCAGGACTGGTCTGAGGCATGGCGCAGTCCAGATCCTGCGTTGTCCTATGATGTGATTGTAGTAGGCGGCGGGGGTCATGGACTTGCGACCGCCTATTACCTCGCGGCTGAGCACGATGTCGGGCGTATAGCGGTTCTGGAGAAGGGTTGGATCGGTGGTGGCAATACCGGGCGTAATACCACCATCGTGCGCTCCAACTATCTCTGGGACGAGGCAGCCCACCTCTACGAAAAATCACTGCAATTGTGGGAGGGGTTGAGTCAGGAGCTTAACTTCAACGTTATGTTCAGCCAGCGGGGGGTAATGAATCTCGGTCATACCCTGCAGGACATGCGTGATATCTATCGTCGGTCCAACGCCAACCGTCTGAACGGGATCGACAGTGAAATTCTGACGCCTGCCGAAATAAAAGCGAAGGTGCCGGCAATAAATGTATCGAGCGAGGCCCGCTATCCCGTACTTGGGGCATCTTTTCAGCCACGCGGCGGTGTTGCACGGCATGATGCTGTGGCCTGGGGATTCGCCCGTGCGGCCGATGCCCGCGGTGTAGACATTATTCAGAATTGCGAGGTGACCGGAATTCGCCGGGAAAACGGTGCAGTTTGCGGGGTCGAGACTACCCGGGGATTTATCGGCGCCGGTAAAGTCGCCGTGGTGGTTGCAGGCCATGCCAGTGTTCTCGCCGATATGGCCGAGCTGCGTTTTCCAGTAGAGAGTCATCCGCTGCAGGCCCTCGTCTCGGAGCCGCTCAAACCCGTGCTTGATACCGTTATCATGTCCAACGCAGTGCACGGTTACGTCAGTCAATCGGACAAAGGTGAGCTGGTGATTGGCGCCGGGATTGATGCCTATACCGGATACGGCCAGCGCGGCAGTTTCTCTATTATTGAAGGCAACGTAGCAGCCATCGTTGAGCTCTTTCCGATCTTCAGTCGTGTGCGAGTGTTGCGCCAGTGGGGCGGTATCGTCGACGTCTGTCCGGATGCCTGTCCGATCATTTCAAAGACTCCTGTGCAGGGACTCTATTTCAACTGTGGCTGGGGAACTGGAGGTTTCAAGGCAACGCCGGGATCAGGCTGGGTATTTGCGCACACCGTAGCTCGGGACGCGGCTCATCCCTTGAATGCGGCATTTGATCTCGGGCGGTTTTCAACGGGCGCGCTCATCGACGAGCACGGTGCGGCCGGTGTTGCACATTAGCGCTTCGATCGAGATAAGTCACCATGCTGAAAATTGAATGCCCATGGTGCGGGGAGCGTGATCAGGAAGAGTTCCAATATGGAGGTGAGGCCCACATTGTCCGCCCCGAACGCCCGGATACGCTGACCGACGAGCAGTGGGCTGACTATCTTTTCAATCGCGCGAACACCAAAGGAGTTCACGCCGAGCAATGGTGCCATGGTGCGGGGTGTCGCAGGTGGTTCAACGTCCTTCGTGACACCGTCAGCTATGTGATCGTCGCGGTCTATCGTCCCGGAGAGAATCCGCCCGGAGGCGGCGAGTGAGTACGGCGAGACGACTACAGAGAGGCGGTCTGATTGATCGGTCACGGCGAATCCGCTTCAGTTTCAACGGTAAGGATTATTTCGGTCATCCCGGCGACACCCTGGCGTCGGCGTTGCTCGCTCAGGGCGTCCGAATATTTGGAAGGAGTTTTAAGTATCACCGACCTCGCGGGATTGTCGGTGCAGGTGCTGAGGAACCCAACGCGTTGGTGCAGGTGGGTGAGGGGGGATTCAGTACGCCGAACTTGAAGGCGACACAAGTTGAGTTATATGAGGGTCTGACCGCCCGGACCGTGAATGGATGGCCAAATCTCGCTTTTGATATCGGCGCCATCAACAATAGGCTGTCGCGGCTGTTGCCGGCGGGCTTCTACTACAAGACCTTCATGTGGCCTCGGTCGGCGTGGATGCGTTATGAGCGCCACATCCGGCGCGCTGCAGGGCTCGGTCATGCCCCGTCGCTACCGGATCCCGATCACTATGACAAACGTCATGCGCATTTCGATGTTTTTATTGCCGGCGGCGGTCCAACCGGTCTTACCGCGGCGCTCGGAGCCGCCCGCGCGGGGGCTCGGGTGTTGCTCGTCGATGAACAGACACAACTCGGTGGGAGCCTGCTTTTCTCGCCGGTCCTGATCGGAGGTCGGACAGGGATTGAATGGATCGCAGAGCTCGAGGCAGAACTCAGGTCGTTCCCCGAAGTCACCATACTCAGCCGGTCGACGGTGACTGGTTATTACGATCACAATTTCCTGGTAGTCAATCAGCGCCGGACGGATCATGTTGGGCCAGGGCAGGCAGAGCCGAGACTGACTAGGGAAAGATTGTGGCGGGTGCGGGCCAAGCAGGTTGTGATTGCGACCGGCGCGATAGAGCGCCCATTGGTCTTTGATGCCAACGATACACCTGGTGTCATGCTCGGCTCAGCCGTGAGTACATATATCCGGCGCTATGCGGTCTCGCCGGGACGCAGTGGCGCGGTTTTCACCAATAACGACTCGGGTTATCAGTCGGCTCTTGATATGGCATCAGCCGGGATGGAAGTGCGAGCCATCGTCGACGTCAGGAAGCGTCCGGGTGCTGACGTGCTGGCGGCGGTCTCGACTTATGACATACCAATTTATCAGGGATACGCGGTCCCGTCTGTTCAGTCTGGACTGCAGGGACTTAAGCGGATAGAAATCGCAAAACTGTCGCCCTGTGGGGAAGACATTGTTTCGCATAAGGGTCTTGTCGACTGCCAGGTATTGGCGATCTCCGGGGGTTGGAGCCCTGCGGTGCACCTACACTCGCAGTCCGGTGGACGACCCCGGTACGACGCGCTCAAGGCGTGTTTTGTGCCCGGACGCCCGGTCCAGGCGGAGCGTTCGGCAGGTGCTTGCGCAGGAAGTTTCACGCTCACGGCATGTCTTCGGGAAGGCGCAGACGCTGGCATCAGTGCCGCGGCCCAAAGTGGTTGGCCTGGGGGCTATGTTGATATTCCGGCAGTTGAGGAATCTGTTCAAGCGCCTTTGCAGCCTTTTTGGGAAGTACCGGCTGGAGCGCTTTCGGGCAACGGCGTGAAGAAATTCCTTGATTTCCAGAATGACACCACGGCGTCGGACATCCGGCTCGCGGCGCGTGAGGGATATCGCTCGATCGAGCACGTCAAACGCTATACCGCGCTTGGCTTTGGAACCGATCAGGGCAAACTCGGCAATATTAACGGTCTCGCAATACTCGCCAAGACGCTTGGTAAGTCACCGGGCGAGGTGGGTACGACCACGTTTCGGCCAAACTACACCCCAGTGACCTTTGGTACGGTGGCAGGGCGAACGCTTGGCGAACAGCTTTTTGATCCGGTCCGAAAGACCGCGATTCACGCTTGGCATGTACGCCGGGGTGCGAGTTTTGAGAACGTGGGACAGTGGAAGCGCCCCTGGTTCTATCCCCGCGATGGTGAGGATATGCACGCAGCGGTCAACCGCGAATGCCTCGCCACCCGAAACGGCGTCGGTGTTCTTGACGCATCGACCCTCGGCAAGATTGATATCCGAGGCCCGGATGCGGCTCGTTTTCTCAATCTGCTGTACACCAACAACTGGGATAACCTGCAGCCGGGACGCTGCCGATACGGTTTTATGCTAGGCGAAGACGGTATGGTCATGGATGATGGGGTGACGACCTGTCTGGCGCCCGGCCATTTCCTGATGACGACAACGACTGGTGGGGCAGCAGCCGTCTTGACCTGGATGGAGCGTTGGCTGCAGACTGAGTGGCCTGATCTGAAGGTCTACCTGACGTCAGTCACTGATCAGTGGAGTGTAATGAGTGTGGCGGGACCGTGCGCACGTACCGTGCTTCAAAGGGTAGGCTGTGATCTTGATCTCGGCGGCGATGCATTTCCGTTCATGAGTATGCAGGTGGGGCAGGTGGCCGGGATTCCTGCCCGGATCAGCCGAATCAGTTTTAGCGGTGAACTCGCGTTTGAAATCAGTGTGGAGGCGAATCAAGGACTGGCCCTGTGGGAAACAATTATGGTCGCCGGCCGGGACTATGACATCACACCCTATGGCACCGAATCGATGCATGTGCTTCGGGCCGAGAAGGGTTATGTCATCGTAGGCCAGGACACCGACGGGTCTGTGACGCCTATGGATTTGGGGATGGACTGGATTGTCTCCAAGAAGAAGGATTTTATCGGCAAACGCTCTCTAAGCAGGTCTGACACGGAACGCCCGAACCGAAAACAACTGGTCGGTTTAAAGACCCAGGACCCCTCCCGTGTTCTGCCCGAGGGAGCGCAACTCGTTAATTCCCGACAGGAGGCGCAGCCTGTGCCCATGATTGGTCATGTTTCCTCTAGCTACTTCAGCGCCAATCTGGGCCGTTCTATCGCTTTAGCTCTGGTGAAGGGCGGGCTGTCGAGGATGGGAGGTACAATTTATGCGCACCTGATGGATGGCTCGGTGGTTCCGGCCACCATCTGTGAGCCGGTGTTCTTTGATCCTGAAAACCAACGGGGAAAATCATGAGCAAACCTATCGTTATCACGACGGCTATTACTGGCTCACAACCAAAGAAGAAGGATAATGCTGCGCTACCCGTAACGCCTCAGGAGCAGATCGAGTCGACTCACGAAGCCTTTGAGGCCGGCTCGTCTCTGGTGCATATCCATGTGCGCGATGAAGATGAAAATTCATCGTCTGATCCTGAACTTTTTGCGAGGGTGCAGGAGGGCGTTAAACAGCATTGCCCGGGGATGATCATCCAGTTTTCAACGGGTGGACGGGGGCGCGAAGCCGACCAACGCGGAGCCATGATGTACCTCAAACCAGATATGGCGTCGCTTTCGACCGGGTCGGTTAACTTCCCCAGCATCATTTACGAAAACCCTCCCGATCTCATTGAGGGGCTTGCTGCCTCAATGAAAGAGT
>DPVA01000147.1 GCA_003529705.1 Gammaproteobacteria bacterium
GACGAAAAGCGTCTCAAACAGGTCCTCAGGAATTCCAGTGGCTTTATCTACTATGTCTCTATTGCTGGAATCACCGGAACCCAATCAGCCACTGCGGGTGCCGTAGATCAGGCGGTTACGACACTCCGCCAACACACCGACCTCCCGATTGCGGTTGGTTTCGGAATCAACACAGCGGATCAGGTGCGGCAAACTGGAGAGATCGCCGACGGCGCCGTGGTTGGATCCGCAATCATTCGGGAAATTGAGGAAAATCTAGATGACTCGGGCGCTGCTAAGCCTGAACTGCTGGACCGTGTGTCAAGACTGGTATCGGGTCTTGCCGGAGGACTTGGGACCGAGCGACTTTAGTCCCCCGCTTTTTCGAGCAATGCCTGTGCGCGATTCTTGATCGCCGGATCTTCCGAAAGACTAAGATCCGTCAGAATTTCCCGAGCCGCGGCAGGGTCGTCCATCTCAAGATAGGCGTTAGCCAACTCGAGCTGCGTTTCTTCCTCATCGTCTCTATCAGAGGCGAGCGCTGATTCGTTTCCCATAGCCAACAGATCAGCTGGTCTTGATGCAGTTGAGTCTCGGCCACCCTGATCCAATGGATCGGTCTCGGCGAATTGTGCACCCGCCAAACGGGGCTCCAATTCCAACACCAGTTCTTCTTTTAGCTCCTTTGGTTTCTCATCTGGCACGAAAGCTGTAGGCGGCGAGGCAGGCCGGGAATCTGTATCAAACTCGAACGCAATTCCTTCATCCGCTCCAGATGCCAAAGGCGGCTCGATCGAGGATGTACCCATATCGTTACTCATCACCTGATCGGAAAGTTCGATCGCTGCAGACTCAGGTACCGCCTCCAGGCTCGAAGCAGTATCAGACCCGGCAAGCTCAGAATCGCGAATTAGTTTCTGGAGGTGAGCTTCCTCCGGGGAACCGGCGGCAACCAGGCCTCTAACCTCGGCCGCAAGCTCCTGAAATGCTGAGGATCGTGCCAGAACGGTAAGCACCTCGAGGAGTTTGAGCTTAAGTTCTAATCGATCCGGCGTCCGTAAGATTGCATCGCGTAGGGTTTGCTCAGCCTGCACTGACCGCCCATAGGCGAGATATATTTCTGACTCTGTCAGCGGATCAACTTCGTCACTTTGAACGGCAACACCCCGCTGTGTCTCGATATCAGTGACAAACCCTGCGCCGACGCTCTCTTCGGGAGGCATGGGTTCCCCGGTACCGCTATCTAATTGCGTTTGTGTCGCAGGGCCTTCGAATAAGGATCGCCGCGCGCTCCCCCCATCTATTGCCGCACCATCTTCAGAAGTGGTGTTGAGAATTCGGCGGCGTCGCATCCAGAGTAACAACCAAAGGAGGGTCAACACGGCGGCCAACAGGAATAGCGTCTGCTGAGGCACACCCGGCACCATCGATTCACCATCGGCAAAGCCTTCTGGAACAGCCCGAACGAGATCACGCCCCTCTACGATCCAGTAATTCCCTTGGAACATCAACCAAGCGAGTGCCTGGGCTGGTTCAATCCACGGGGGCGGGGGGGTAGCCGGTCCTAAGCCGACCTCCGACGCTGCCCCACCGTCCGCGGAAACTACGGGTTCGGACAGCGTCCCGTCGAGACTCAGTCCCTTGGCAGTGTCGAGCGCCGGAGTTTGCACCTTCGATCCGACGGCCGGACTGTCATCACGGGCTTCCAACATCTCGCTTGAGTTTGTTGACTGGCCTGCTGGATCAGACACGATTGACTCTTTGAGAGCTTCATCCACCTTAGATGAATCAGTCGGTAAGAGGGAATTGTCCTCACGAGTCGATGACTCCTGTGCCATCATCGTTTGCAACTGCTGCTGGGCGATGGCTAATTGCGTTTCCTGTAGTTCAATAAGCTGAAGAGTCTTTGCCAGTTGCTGCTGAAGCAGTGCTACCTGTTGGTTTAACTGGTCATTTTCAAGTTTCTTTGAGCCTAAAGATGCCTCGACCACACTCAAACGATCAGTCAACGCAGCGACCGCCTGCTCGCTTGACACCCCCTTCGACACAGCCTCTTCCTGGACAGCTGGTCGCCTCAACTGGGCCACCGGCGCAGCTTCGGAGCTCCTTGTTTGTCTCACGGGGGGCTCGGCTGCGGGCTGGGCAATCCGAAGGATGTAATTTACGGACCCCTCGTCGGCCAAGTCTGTCGTAGCATCTGTCCTTTGCGGCGCGGGTGAATGGAGGGTCATCCAGTTGGTGCTGGAACGCTCCGCCGATGTCGCTAGGGACTGGCGTTGCAGCCAGCGCAGTAGATCGCTTTCATAGATTGCTCTCGCTTCCTCTGGATCCAGAGCCGACATCCGCCGTTCTGAAGGCACATGCAGGGTTGCACCTTCCCGAAGGAGATTCATGTTTCCTTCGATAAAGTCCTCCGGATTATCCTCCACCAGCGCAACCATGGTCTGCTCTAGCGTAAGCGGACCAGCGACCACAATCCGACGAGCAATCTGCGTCAAAGTCTCGCCCCGCCGAACAGGTCCGATATATTCACCGGGATAGCTAAGGTTCGACGTCGATAGACTGGATTGAACGACCCCGCTGGTCACTGCCGCACCATTGGTTGCACTGTCCGCAGGATCCAGCATCACCGTGTAATCCCGAAACAGCCGATGCTCACCCGCCTCGACCCGCAAAAGGAATCGCAGAAACGGCGTCATCACTGGATTAACGGTTTCAACGAGCACCAAGGGTGGGTCGGAAACGGGGTCAGTCGTAAAAATCAGACGAGTCAGGACCTTGTCGAAAGGGATTCCTGCTGCCACATGCGCGTCAGCCGAGGCGAGGGCAACAACTAACGACTGGGTCGAAATGGAAGGGTCGCTCCCTTCAAGTGAGATGGAGGCCTGCAGCGGCTCGTTGAGCCGTGAGGTAACCGAAATCTCGGAAAGCTCAACAGCGGTTGCGGTAGCACAACTAAAGGACAGCAGAAAAAGCGCTCTGGCGGCAATCAGCATCTTCAGCTTTGGGAAAAGCCTCCGATTACAAGATGCCGGCCACCGTTGGGTGGATCTTGGGATCATCCCTAGATTATAGGCAGGGTGGGATGATCCACCAATCAGCGTTTGGGGTCATGACCCCGTTTGCCGCTTATTGCTGAACGCGAAGAAGTTCAGCGATCTGGATGCTATTCAACGCTGCCCCCTTGCGAATGTTGTCAGCCACAACCCAAAGGCAAAGTCCGTTTTCGCAGGAGATATCCTCACGGATGCGTCCGACGAATACCGGATCGGCATCGGCTGCATCGGACACCGCGGTTGGATAACCGCCCGACTCACGTTCGTCGATTACCGAAATGCCCGGTGCCTTGCCCAAGATATCGCGCGCGCGCTCTGCGGTAATCTTCTCCCGGGTTTCGATATGAATCGCTTCCGAGTGACCGTAGAAAACGGGAATTCGCACCGTCGTTGGATTCACGGCAATAGCGTCATCACCAAAAATCTTCTGCGTCTCCCAGACCATCTTCATCTCTTCACGTGTATACCCGTTATCCTGGAAGGTATCGATATGGGGGATGGCATTGAAAGCGATCTGTTTGGGCATCACCTCAGGATTAGCTCCCTTGCCATTCAGCAAGGAGGCGGTCTGCCCCGCAAGTTCTTCTATCGCCCGGCGCCCAGCACCGGAGACGGCTTGGTACGTGGCGACATTGATGCGGCTGATGCCAACCAAATCGTATATTGGCTTTAATGCCACTACCATCTGGATCGTCGAACAGTTTGGATTAGCGATCAGCCCCCCATGATCGTTCAGAGCGTCCGGATTCACTTCGGGCACGACGAGCGGCACATCCGGATCCATTCGGAAATGGGAAGTGTTATCGATCACCACGCAGCCTTGAGAAACAGCTTTGGGTGCGTAATCCGCTGAAACCCCTCCCCCCGCTGAGAATAGACCCATTTGAACCTGGGAGAAATCAAACGTAGCAAGGTCCTGAACGCGGATAGCCTTGCCGCGGAACATGATCGTACTACCCGCCGATCGTTCACTCGCGAGGGGATACAACGTCCTTACTGGGAACGCTCTCTCCTCCAGCAAACGGAGCATCACTTCACCCACTGCACCAGTCGCACCCACTACCGCAACATCAAATTCGTCAGTTGCACTCATCTCGGCTTTGATTCAAATTTAAGCATCTCGATTACGGCTTTCCCGGTAAGTAACCTTCCGCCACCTTCCGCTAATCCGCCTCCCCTCTACGCATTGGCCATAACCCAGTTTGCCATCGTCTACATTTGCCTCGCCGGGATGAACACCGATAGCGATTACCAACAATAGCGCCCATTAAAAAGCGTTAACCGCCTTGTCCTGCTGGTTTTCGGGGCAACAGCGTGGCGCTGCTAAAACCAGAAATCTCTCCCAGACATGATTTCAACGGGAGAGATCCTGAAACAACCAGGGAACCTCCCTCATACGGCGCTCTTCATAAGCGGCAATGTCGCCCTCATGCTGCAAAGTAAGTGCAATATCATCCAGGCCCTCCAGCAGACATTCTTTCTTGAAGTCGTCTATTTCAAACCGATAGACCTGGCCTGAGTCAGTCACTGCAGTCTGACGATCCAGATCAATTTCCATCGAAAATGGGCCTGAATCTTTATCGCAATCAAACAGGGCATCAATATCTGCAGACGGCAATACGATCGGGAGCACACCATTCTTAAAGCAGTTATTGAAGAAGATATCCGCATAGCTTCCTGCAATCACCGTCCTGATACCGAAGTCTCGAAGCGCCCAGACCGCATGTTCGCGCGAAGAACCACAGCCAAAATTCTCCCGCGCTAGAAGCACCCTCCCTTCACGATAGGGCTTCCGATTAAGAACAAACTCTGAGTTGAGTGGGCGGTTGCTGCAGTCTTGGCCAGGCTCCCCCTGATCCAGATAACGCCAGGCATCGAACAGGTTATCGCCGAATCCAGACTTTTCAACCGACTTCAGGAACTGCTTGGGTATGATCGCGTCCGTATCGACATTGCTGCGGTCGATTGGTATCACCACGCTTGTGTAATTGATAAACTTTTCCATGTTTCCCGCAATTCCTATAGCTGTTTCGGGTCAGCAAACCGCCCCGCAATCGCTGCTGCGGCTGCCATTGACGGTGAAACCAAATGGGTTCGGCCGCCATATCCCTGCCGCCCTTCAAAATTGCGATTGGATGTTGCCGCACAGCGTTCTCCCGGTTCGAGCCGATCAGCATTCATGGCGAGGCACATCGAACAGCCGGGTTCACGCCATTCAAAGCCCGCCTCCGTAAAAATCCGATCGAGTCCCTCAGTCTCTGCCTGCGTTTTAACCAGTCCTGAGCCCGGCACGACCAGTGCTTGCTTGATGTTCGGCGCCACCTTTCTCCCTGAGGCCACCTGAGCCGCCGCACGCAGATCCTCGATACGTCCGTTCGTGCAAGCACCAATGAAGACCTTGTCGACTTCAATAGCGTCGATCCGGGTTCCCGGAGCCAAATCCATATAGTCCAGTGCGCGGGTCCAGTCTCCCTGACGCGTTTGGTCGGGCGCATCTGCGGGATCGGGAACAACATCGTCCACACTCACCACCATCTCGGGGGAGGTCCCCCAAGTAACCTGCGGCCGTAGCGTGGACACCTCCAGATCATATTCCTGATCGAAGACCGCATCCGGATCACTGACCATTTGCAACCAGTAATCCTTCGCGCACTCGAAGTCTTCCCCTCGCGGCGTATACGGTCGGTCTTGGAGATAAGTGATGGTGCGCTCATCCACTCCCACCAGGCCCGATCTCGCACCCGCCTCGATCGCCATATTGCAAAGCGTCATTCGCGCCTCCATAGAGGCGTTACTGACAGCGGTTCCTGCAAACTCAATCGCGTACCCAGTTCCGCCCGACGTTCCGATAAGGCCGATAACCGCCAGGATCATATCTTTTGAAACAACACCGTCTGGCAGTATTCCATTCAGGTTGATCCGCATGTTCTTCATTTTCCTGGCAACAAGACACTGGGTCGCTAGCACATGCTCTACCTCGGAGGTGCCGATCCCAAAAGCGAGCGCGCCCAATGCGCCATGGGTTGCCGTATGGGAATCCCCACAAACGATAGTCATACCTGGCTGCGTCGCACCTTGCTCAGGCCCGACAACGTGTACGATCCCCTGCCGCGGATCTGTCATCGCGAACTCGGTTATCCCGAATTCCTTGCAGTTGCGATCCAGCGTCTCTACCTGAAGCCGGGCAATGGGGTCGGTAATCCCTGCGCGTCGATCGGTCGTCGGCACATTGTGATCAGCAACCGCTAGGTTGGCTGCCTTACGTCGTGGCACGCGGGCCGCTTCTCGCAGGCCGCCAAAGGCCTGCGCGGAGGTCACCTCGTGCAGAAGTTGAAGATCGATGTAGATGAGCGCGGTGCCGTCGTCCGACTCCCGCACGCGGTGCTCGTCCCACAGTTTGTCGTAAAGGGTCTTTCCGGTCATGCGCTTCTCCACGGGGGCGGGCGATTTTAACACAGCAACCTCGCGAATCCGGCATCTCCGATCTGGGCTGGCAATAAGGGATATCGCGCTTAATGCCTGAATGTTATCCTTTTATTTGCTTGACGACTTATGGATTAAAAACGTTGCTCAGTTATCGTTCGCTGTTTATTGAATTGGAGCGCTCGCTTGGCAGCGTGCTGCTGCCGGTCGATCGTGATGCAGTAGAGCCCGCCAGATTAATCTTCTCGAGTGCCGCATTTCTTGACTTAACACGGACCGTTGCCAAGAAAATTTATGCGCAGAATGGCTGTCGGACCCTAGATGACCCTGTGGAACTCTTTCCCACGCTTGACGCTTTGGGGGCGGTTAAGTGCGAGCGTAGAAACTTGGATACGCTGGATGTAGTCGCGGCGGACTTTCTCGAGCGTATCGGCGCAACGGTTATTTGGTTGTTTTCCGAGATCGGCCGCGATACTTATGAACTGCCTCTAACTTCGTCTGCCTCAACCTTGTTGATTCGCGCCAAATTTCAAAAGGCTTAGGATCAGCCTTTCGTAGTAGGCAGCGGTCCTGCCGTATCCTCCACGCCCAGCGCTCGCTGGCGCAACAGGTGATCGACCAGGACCAGGGCCAGCATCGCCTCCGCGATCGGTACCGCGCGTATCCCTACGCACGGGTCATGCCGACCGGTGGTCACCACTTCAACCGGTTGACCTTTTGTGTCGACCGTTCTTCCTGGCGTTGGGATACTTGAGGTTGGTTTCAGGGCCAACGCCACAGTAATCTGCTGACCACTCGAAATCCCGCCCAGCACACCGCCCGCGTTATTGCTCAGAAATCCATCAGGGCTCATCTCGTCCCTATGTTCGCTGCCACGTTGGCGAATACTGGCGAATCCTGCACCAATTTCTACACCCTTAACTGCGTTAATTGAAACCATCGCGCCCGCTATTTCAGCATCCAGGCGGTCAAACACCGGCTCGCCGAGCCCTGGCGGTACACCGTCTGCGGTGACGAGGATTTTGGCGCCGATGGAATCCCCGTCCTTGCGCAAGGCATCGATTAACGCCTTGATATCCCCCACACGGTCCAAATCCGGGAAAAAGAAAGGATTTTCTGAAACCGCAGACCAGTCGATCCCCGTCGCCTCAATGTTGCCGATCTGACTCATACAACCCTGAATCGTAATCCCGGCATACTCCAATAGATACTTGCGGGCAATCGCTCCGGCGGCCACACGGGCCGCTGTCTCCCGTGCTGAAGCCCGTCCGCTGCCCCGATAGTCACGCAAGCCATACTTCTTGAGATAGGTATAGTCAGCATGACCAGGCCGAAATTGCGTTCGAATCTTTTCATAATCACGAGGCCGCTGATCCTCGTTTCGGATAAGCAACGCGATTGGGGCTCCGGTCGTTTGCCCCTCGAAAATACCAGATAACAGCTCGACCGTATCTGACTCCCGACGTTGAGTCGTATAACGAGATTGCCCCGGCCGGCGTCGATCAAGGTCAACCTGAATATCGGCCTCTGACAACGACAGCCCTGGGGGGCAGCCGTCCACGACACAACCCAGGGCCGGCCCATGACTTTCGCCAAAGGTGCTAACCCGAAACATTGTTCCCAGTACGCTACCGCCCATGACCAGACTCCAGAAGACCGAACACCGAGTTAGGCTCGAGGCAACGTGACGCCACTTTGCCCCTGGTACTTTCCTTGACGGTCTTTGTAGGAAATCTCACAACCTTCGTCGGATTCAAAGAAGATCACCTGCGCAACGCCTTCGTTCGCGTAAACCCGAGCGGGCAGCGGGGTGGTGTTAGAAAACTCTAACGTTACATGCCCCTCCCACTCCGGCTCGAATGGCGTCACATTAACAATGATACCGCACCGAGCATACGTGGATTTACCCAAGCAGATCGTAAGTACATTTCTCGGAATTCGGAAATATTCCACCGTCCGAGCGAGGGCAAATGAATTTGGCGGGATGATGCAGCACGAACCCTCGAAGTCGACAAAACTGCTCTCGTCGAACGCTTTCGGATCAACAATCGCTGAATTGATATTAGTGAATATTTTGAACTCACTGGAACAGCGGATATCGTAGCCATAACTTGAGGTGCCGTACGAGACCACGCGTTCCCCATTAACGTTCGAAACCTGACCTGGCTCATACGGGGTAATCATCCCCTGTTCAGCCATCCGCCTTATCCAACGATCAGACTTGATAGTCATGCTGCCTCAGGTCAGGTGTTCTGCACTACAATCGATGGGAAGACCTCACTGTAGTTTCTTTTTCGAGCAGCGAGTCGGCCCGCGACCTGTCGTGCGATTCGACGGTAATTTCCTGCAGTCGAGCCATCAGGATCCGCCACCACGGTTGGCCGTCCACCGTCGGCATCCTCGCGGATGCGAATATCCAGCGGTATGCCGCCTAGAACATCAACGCCGAATTCGGTAGCCATCCGCTCCCCTCCGCCGGTCCCGAAAATCGCCTCTTCATGTCCACATTGGCTGCAGATATGGGTGCTCATGTTTTCTATAATGCCTAGCACCGGTATCTCGACTTTCTCAAACATCTTTAGCGCCTTTTTCGCATCAAGCAAGGCGATATCCTGAGGCGTCGTAACGATTGCTGCGCCCGACACCGGAACCTTCTGCGCGAGGGTCAGTTGCGTGTCGCCGGTCCCTGGCGGAAGATCGATAACAAGATAATCGAGATCCCGCCAGCGGGTGTCATTGAGCAATTGCTCAAGGGCCTGTGTGACCATTGGCCCTCGCCAGATCATCGGCGTATTCTCATCGATCAAGAAACCGATAGACATTGCCTGGAGTTGGTAACTCACCATCGGCTCGAGCGTCTTGCCGTCGGCGGACTGCGGCCGACCGCTGATTCCAAGCATTCGTGGCTGACTGGGTCCGTAGATATCTGCGTCCAGGATACCGGCAGCGGCGCCTTCAGCGGCGAGCGCGAGGGCAAGATTAGAGGAAACTGTGGATTTACCAACACCCCCCTTCCCCGAGGCTACGGCAATAATATTTTTTACGCCCTTAATAGGCGTTACCCCTTTCTGAACCTCATGGGCGACTATCTTGGTATCGATCGACACCTCGACCTCTCCTGAGTGCCCGGCGGCGGTCAGCGCGTCACGGATCATGGCTCTCAGGTCATCGTGCCAACCGTTCGCTGGGTACCCCAGAGAGATTTCGATCTTCACTCCAGTATCCCCCGCTCTGATCCCGCCAAGGCTTTTGCCATCAGCCAACGTTGCACCAGTATGAGGATCCTCAATCGACCCTATAACTTTTTTTACCGCTTCGTCCGAATTCTCTTTCATCGGTGTTCCGTTTTCGAAAATGATTGTACTGATAAAGATTCTCACAAGCCCCCGATCAAGGGGCCGTGATGCTACCACACCAGGCCCTGACAGAGCCCCGTTCGGCTATACTTTACCCGCAAGTC
>DPVA01000150.1:0-888 GCA_003529705.1 Gammaproteobacteria bacterium
GCGACCGGGTTCGGGCGGACCGATACAGCAGTCGCCGTAGGCGACGAACTGTACGCCGGTCTCGGTGCGGGGCATCAGCGCCGGGATGGATTGTTGTTGCGACATTGTGTTTCTACTCCCTGGTCTCTGATGACAATGGTGCTGGTACCTCAAAATCGAGATCTGGCGAACAGGCATCCCAGAAACCTTGTGGCCATTCGCTATTTTCTAGGGAGTCTAAAATGACTTTATCAACTTTTGTGCGAATCTTGACCTCGTCACCTTTGAATTTATATGCCTTGGACAGACAAGCGTCTTGTGCGCGTTTATTTTGGAATAATTTTGCTGTGGATTCTATATGTGTACAGATATGTAGAAAATCATGAAGTGCCTTTTGGCTGGCTCCACATCCGCCTCCACTGCTCTGAAAACGGCTGGAGCTACCAGGGCGTCGAGCCCCGTTAGCCCATGGTCCAGTGGCATCAGCACGGCGATGCTGTCCCCGTTCCCCAGCAGCGCTTCCAAGTCCCTCATCGATCGGTCTCGCCTACAGCAAGTCGGGCAGCCCGATTCATGCTGGAACCTACGGGATTTGGATCAGAGAAACAACGAGACGGAGCCCGATTATTTGAACTTGCCCCTCAACGAGTTGCTGAGCCCATCGACTAAAGTCACGGCAAGCAGGATGAGAATCAGGATTGCGGCGACCTGCGGGTAGTCGATGAGGCGAAGAGAGCCAACCAGTTCAGTCCCAATGCCGCCAGCGCCCACCATGCCCATCACCGTGGATTGACGGAAGTTATACTCCCACCGGTACATAGTTACATCTGCGAACTGGGGAAATACCTGTGGGAGAACGCCGTGGGTGATTACCTGAAAGCGGCTACCGCCAGCAGCTTCTGCGGCCTC
>DPVA01000150.1:1271-1634 GCA_003529705.1 Gammaproteobacteria bacterium
CATACCAATGGAATGCAGGCCAAGGGCGAGAACACCCGGCAACATGCCGAATCCCACAGCGGCTACGAATACGATCCCCATAATGAGTTCGGGGATCGCGCGCATTGCATTGAGAAAAAGACGCACCAGATGGTAAGTGATGGGGCCTAGGGTCGTATTGCGCGCGGCGAGAAACGCAACGGGTAACGAAAGGATGATCGCCAACGCGGTCCCGGCGACAGACATCGCGATGGTGTCGAACATCGGCCGGATCCATTGCTGCCAGCGCGTGAAGTTCGGCGGCACCATCTCCGAAAGCATGGTACCGATCGCTGGTATGCCGTCTCCCAGGCGTTCGCCATGCAGAAGATCCGTTACCCAGAA
>DPVA01000150.1:1926-2368 GCA_003529705.1 Gammaproteobacteria bacterium
CCCAGGCGCTCGCCATGCAGAAGGTCCGTTACCCAGAAACAGACCACGATGCAAACTAGGACTCCGCCCACCTTGGCAAAAAGCGACTGTCGCCCACGTTGGGCTTCGGACAGGACCGTGCTGTAGTCTCTCCCCGGCTGAGTTGGCGCGGCTGGAGAGCCCGTTCCGGTGGTCATCCTGATTTGCCTTCTACGTCCCCGTCCTTAGCGGCCTTGGACGTTTTTGCGGATCCTACGGATGATGTCGTAGTCAGCGTCGTCGATACGCTGGAATCCGTCGGCCTTGAATGGCTTCAGAACTGCTTCACCGTCCGCGGTGCCCTTCTTAAGGCGATAGAACGCGTCGCGGATCGCCTTCTTCATTGAGGCGATCAGGTCGGTGCGCATCACCCAGGGATACTGCGGAATTGGCTCGGAGTAGCCGAGCACCTTGACCTTGCTCT
>DPVA01000150.1:2768-4426 GCA_003529705.1 Gammaproteobacteria bacterium
CTCTACGTTACGCGCAACCGCATCATGGGCGCCGGTGAAGTTCTCATTGTAGTCGTCACCCGGCTGAACGCCTGCCTGCATCATCGTGTACTTTGGTGCGAAGTGACTCGAAGTGGAAGCCTGATCACCAAAAGCCACCTGCAGAGACTTGCCCTTCATGTCCTCGATCTTCGACAACTCTGCTTCGGAACTGGCGATGATCACGGATTGGTACTTGGTGGTCCCCCCCTTAAGGCGCGCGGCAAAAGGCTCGATGTCGACTTTCCCGCCTTTCATCATGTCCTTTGCGATGGTGTAGGAAACCGGACCGAAATAAGCGAGATCGACCCTTCCGAAGCGCGTAGCCTCGATCATTGACGAGTAGTCGGTGGTCACGATGAGTTCAATTTTCTTGCCGAGTTTTTTTTCGAGATAACTGGCGAGAGGCTTGTTGTCCTGGATTATGGTGGCAGCGTTCTCATCAGGCAGCAGCGCAACCTTCAGTTTATCCGGGTTGTAGTCCCCGACCAGAGCTGAAACAGAAATGGTGGTTGCGGCTACCAGCGATGTAATGGAAAGGGTAAGACTCATAATACAAGTTCTCCCAGGTCGATTAAGACGAAGGCCGAATCAGATTGTCTGGCTTAGACGAAGCGCGGAGTTTCGGCTGTTGATTCGGTGACAGTAGGTGTCCCGTAGATTCTTTGCAATGGTTCATCATTCAGGTCATCGGGTGCACCGTCGTAGACGATCTCGCCGAACGACAAGCCGATGATTCGGTCTGCATAGGCACGAGCATAATCGAGCTGATGCAGACTGATGACGGTGGGTATCTGATCTTGTTTACAGATGGTGCGAAGCAGGTCCATTATCCGTTCCGACGAAGCCGGATCAAGTGAAGCGACCGGCTCGTCTGCCAGGATCAGGCGCGGCTTTTGCGCGAGCGCCCGGGCAATTCCTACCCGTTGCTGCTGCCCACCCGAAAGCAAGTCACACCGCACCAGGGCTTTATCCAGCAACCCAACTCGCTCCAGGCACTCGAGCGCCCAATGCTGTTCCACCTTGGGCATCGGCAATAATGTTCGCAGACCACCGTAATGCCCGATACGGCCAATCAACACGTTGTGCATGGCGCTCAGGCGTCCGATTAGCTGGTGCTGTTGAAAGATGACGCCGGTCTGCCGGCGATGCTGCCTCAGCACCGCACCTGACGACAGAGCACCTGTGTTAAGCACGATGACCTCTCCCGAGGTCGGTACAACGAGGTGATTCAGCACCCGCAACAAGGTAGACTTGCCCGCACCAGACGGCCCCAGCAGCACGGTGATATCGTGGTCGTTCAGATGGGTCGAGATTGGCTTGAGTGCCACGGTGTCATTCGGATAGGTGACGCTGATGTCCCGCAGTTGAATGAATGGAGCGGGTAGCGCAGGCGCAATGGACGGCACGGTCATGCACAATACCTCTGACTGGTATTCCACTTGTCCACTTTAAACGAGCCTCGTGTCACGCTGATAAATCATTGTTTGGCAAGACATACATTTTATACATCGTAACAACCACCTAATGCTTTGTAAAATATCGCGTTTGCGTCTTGTTCAATCAGAAAATCGGCAAAGTTGAGCTCTGCGGAGAAGGGTGTGAACGGAGCCGTGACCGTCGCCATGTCAACCGCAATA
>DPVA01000055.1 GCA_003529705.1 Gammaproteobacteria bacterium
CTAAGCAGCAGCGAGGTATCGGGCTCAAAACCTTTGGTCCCCCAGCAGATATACCGACGTTCGTTTTTCGGCAACTGAGTTTTCAACCGCGTGAGTACATCACGAAAAGCGTGGCTAGGGACCGCGAGGACCGTATGGGTAGCCTTTGCTGCCTCCGCAAAATCATCTGAAGGCGTTATGCGTTCATCGAGCGGCGTGTCGGGAAGGTAAGCTTTATTCGCGGCGCTCTGTACCATCGCCTGCGCATGGCCAGGTTCTCCGCTCCATAGCAGTGTCTGTTTTTCACAACGCGCCAAAAGCAGGGCCAGAGCGGTGCCCCACGAGCCTGCTCCGATTACAGCGACGGAATAGGGCGAAGGATTCACGTAATTTGACGAGTCGGGCGAGAATGCCTGGCGCTCGGTCAAAAACCTTTAAGCGGAGCTGATCGATTCGGCCCCACCACCACCAGCCTGGCTGGATTCCTGGTCTTTCTTCTGCTGGTACATTGCGTCGAAATTCACCGGGCCTAGCAGGAACTGGGGAAAACCACCTTTGGAGATCAGGCCGGCGACGGTTTCGCGCAGAAACGGAAACAGAACATTTGGGCAGGCCGCCTCGAGCATCATCTCAAGCATTTCCGGACTACTGCCCTGGACGGTGAAAATTCCGGCCTGCTGCACTTCTGCCAGAAACACCGCCTGATCTTCATGCCGGGCGGTAACCGTCGCTTTCAGCGTGACTTCATAGATATGCTGTTCAGCGTCAATAACGTTTTGCTGTGCCTTTAGGTCAATTTCCGTTTCGGGGCGGTAGTCCTTCCAGGTAAAAACTTCAGGACTCCGAGGAGACTCAAAGGAGGCATCCTTGATGAAGACCTGGTGTAGGTGAAATCTGGATTTTGCGGATGTGTCAGCAACTTCGTTCATAGTTGGTTCCGTCAGGGTTACCGCTCCAGCGGCAGGTTCTCTTTCTCCCATGCCGCCAGCCCCCCGCTCAGGGTGTAGACGGTCTCGAATTCGTTCTTCCGAAGGACCGCTGCGGCACGGCCCGCTCGTTGACCGTTGCGGCACGACAACACGATGGGTCGCTTCTTGGTGCGAAACTTTTCGAGCTGTCCCAACTGGTCCTTGATCTGTGATCCCGGAATGTTGATGGCTTTAGGAATATGACCCTTCTTGAATTCGTCCGGTTCGCAGACGTCAACCACCACCGCATTTTCCTTGTTGATCAACTGTGGTAACTGTACGGCACTCACCTGATAGGCGCCACCACCACCACGACGAAGTGTGTCGAATCCGATGAGAAGAGAAATAACGAGCAGGGCCGCAAACAGGTGCCAGTTACTGGCGACAAACTCTAGGTCCATGAGGGTTGACTGAAAGGGAACAGGGAGCGGTAGTCTACAACAGGCAAATGACCGCGAGGCCGATCATTCGTGGTCGCTGCAAAAGGCCTCGCGCATGGATTCCATCAAAGCCAGAATTTTTTCATCACCGATACGGTAGTATACTTTGTTGGCATCTTTTCGTGCTGCTAGGATACCTTTGTCACGCAGGATGGACAGGTGTTGGGAGATGTTGCTTTGCGAGGTGCCAACCAGATTCACCAGGTCCTGGACGCTGGTTTCAGCCCCTTGCGCCAGGATACACAGAATCTTGAGACGAAGCGGATGCCCCATTGCCTTAAGAGATCTGGAGGCGATATAGAGGTCCTTCTCATTGGCCAGAAAAAGCTGGTCGCCCGCGACTGTCTGATTGACGGGGTAGTCGATATGTTTCTCCGAGAGCGCCATACACCAGGACCTTTTTGTCTTAATATTAAAGAAGCATTATACACTAATGTTCGAAAAACCTGAATTTTCTCGCTGGGATTAGGCCAGTTTTTAACAGGCTTCTCCCGTGACCACGGTCACGGTCCGGTCGCGCCCGGGCGGTATACTGAACCTGAATACTAATTGTTGTTTTAACCGTAACTTGTGTTTGCCCGATATGAATTTGACGAAAACCTTCGGCCTTTTTACTTCTTTAATCTTCGTCGGGTTTGTGGCCATGCCACAACTGGCACACACCGATGAGAGTTCGGATGCGGCACCGTTACCGATGGAGGAACTGCGACTGTTCGCCGAGATATTTAGCATGATCAAAGCCGATTATGTTGAGCCGATCGATGATGCTACCTTGCTCCGAGATGCCGTGCGGGGAATGCTGGGCGGGCTCGACCCGCATTCGAGTTATCTGGATCCGGAGTCATTCCACGAGATCAATATTGACACACGGGGTGAATTCGGAGGCCTCGGGATTGAAGTGACCCTGGAAGACGGGGTGATCCGGGTGGTCGCACCGCTTGATGGGACACCTGCCGACCGGGCCGGCATTCAAAGCGGTGACCTCATTATCCGCTTGGACGGGATGACCGTGAAGGGCGACTCCCTAGACAACGCGGTAGAGCAGATGCGTGGCGAACCCGGCAGTGAGATTACCCTGACCATCGTGCGCGAAGGCGTTGACCAGCCGTTCGATGTCACGCTCAAGCGGGCTATTATTCAGTTGCACAGCGCACGCGGCGAACTGCTGGACGACCATTACGGCTATGTGCGGCTGAGTCAGTTCCAGTCGGGTACCGGTGCATCTGTGCGCCGGCAACTGGAGCGGCTTGAAGAGCAGGCCGGTGGGCCGCTCATTGGCCTGGTGTTAGATCTTCGCAATAACCCGGGTGGGGTGCTCAATGGCGCTGTCGAAGTCAGTGATCTGTTTTTGCGCGAAGGCGTAATCGTTTCTACCCGCGGCCGTACTGCCGATGCGGATTACACGTTCAGCGCGGCGGCACGCGATGCGCTAGACGGTGCGCCGTTAGTGGTTCTGGTAAACCAGGGCTCGGCTTCCGCCTCCGAGATTGTCGCCGGCGCTCTGCAAGATCATGGCCGCGCGCTGATACTCGGAACCAAGACTTTCGGTAAGGGCTCTGTGCAGACCATCCTGCCGATGAACAACGGGGCAGCGCTGAAACTGACCACTGCCCGCTATTACACGCCTAACGGCCGCTCGATTCAGGCAACCGGAATAGAGCCCGATATTGTCAGCCGACGACTACAGTTTGCTGAGGCACCGGCCCGTTCGGGTACCCGCGAGGCCGATCTCGCGGGACATCTGCAAAACGAAACGCGAAGTACCGATGATGCTGCTGAAGAGGCCAACGGGTCAGAACGCCTGCAGGATCGTGACTTCGAGGTGGGTGAGGCACTGAATCTGCTGAAGGGAATGGTGTTGGCGCGCCGCCAGGCCGGCTGACCCCCTGCGGCCAAAGGTTCTCTCAGCCTTCCAAATCGCAGCGCCAGGATGCGACCTCCATCTCGCGGCCCGCTTTAAAGAACCAAAGTGATCCTGGCGTGATATGGGGTGTGGG
>DPVA01000162.1 GCA_003529705.1 Gammaproteobacteria bacterium
TAAAGAAATTTTCCTCTGCGAGCGCGGCAGCACATTCGGCTATCACAACCTCGTAGTGGACATGCGCTCCCTTCAGGTCATGGGCGCGTTGGGATTTCCCGTGGTCTTTGACGCAACCCACTCGGTGCAATTGCCTGGAGCAGGCGGAGACCGGTCGGATGGGCAGCGGGAATTCGTGCCATTGCTCTCCCGCGCTGCCGTTGGGGCGGGAGTTGCTGGACTGTTTATGGAAACTCATATTGATCCCTCGTCTGCGCTGAGCGATGGTCCGAATGCATGGCCTCTAGATCAATTGCAGCCATTACTCGAAGACCTTTTGAAAATTGATCGGGTCTCGAAAGAAGCTCACTCGTTTAACGTTTAGGTCGCACCTGTTTTACGGTGTAATTATGAACACGCTTCAATCACTGTCGATTACAGATATTAGGGCTCGGGAGATACTCGATTCTCGGGGCTTTCCAACAATAGAGGCGGAAGTGATCCTTGCCGGGGGCGCTATTGGTCGGGCTGCTGTTCCCTCAGGTGCATCCACTGGAAAAAGAGAAGCTTTGGAACTGCGAGACGGAGATCCGTCTAGATTTCGAGGGAAAGGCGTTCGGCAAGCAGTGAAGCATGTGAATCAGGAGATTTCAAAATGCCTCCGGGGCCAGGACGCTGCGGACCAGCGACAGCTCGATGGCCGGATGACGGACCTGGACGGTACCCCCAATAAAGAACGTCTTGGCGCGAACGCGATTCTCGCCGCTTCTCTTGCCAGTGCAAAGGCAGCGGCCCAAGGATTGAAGATTGCTTTATACGAACATATTGCAAGATTGCATGACAATCCTAATCCGAGTCGTCTGCCTGTCCCGCAAATGAATATCCTGAACGGCGGTGCCCATGCAGATAACAGCATCGATTTTCAGGAATTTATGGTCTTGCCGGTCGGGGTGGCCTCCTTCGGCGAGGCGCTCAGGTGTGGTGCGGAGATCTTTCATCAACTCCGTGAAAATCTAATTGCCGAGGGTCTTCAGACAAGCGTTGGGGACGAAGGAGGTTTCGCTCCCGATTTCCCTTCGAACGAAGCCGGACTGCAGGCAGTGCTGGCGGCGGTTCAGCAATCGGGTTATGCAATCTCCAGCGACGTCCTGTTGGGCCTCGACCTCGCCAGCTCCGAATTTTTTGAGGGCGGCCGTTACCATCTCCGTTCGGAGTCAAAAAGTTATGATTCAACGGAATTCGTCTCCATCGTCTCCGACCTTGTACGGCGTCTGCCGGTGATTTCTCTTGAAGACCCTCTCGCAGAAGATGACTGGGAGGGGTGGATTCTTCTCACAAAAGAGTTGGGCAGCTCAGTGCAGTTGACTGGAGATGATTTATTTGTCACCAACGCCACGATCCTGAAGCGCGGAATTGAGCAGCGTGCTGCCAATTCGATCCTGATTAAGGTAAACCAGATTGGCACTTTAAGCGAAACCTTAGATGCCGTCGCGCTGGCACAGACGAGCGATTTTGCTGTTACAGTCTCTCACCGATCCGGAGAAACGGAAGACACTAGTATTGCGGATCTTGCTGTGGGAGTCGGGGCAGAGCAGATTAAAACTGGTTCTCTTTGTCGAGCGGAAAGGACGGCAAAGTACAATCGCTTGCTCCGAATTGAAGAAAGGCTGGGTTCAGAGGCCTCCTATGCGGGGCGTCATGCGTTTCCGCAGTTGTAGCAGTCCTCAGACAACTGGAGCCAGGTGGTGCTGTACCTCAGGACGCTAATTTTCTGTCTGCTGGGCCTTGTCCTTGCGCTGCAGTACGCACTGTGGTTCGGGAAGAGTAACGTAGTCGATTTTTTCCACCTTCGGCAGTTGGTGGTGGAACTCGAAAAAGAGAATTTATCGCTTCGTGAGAGAAACGATCGACTGCACGCCGATGTCAACGAGATCAAGAATCGGGTCGAGGCAATTGAGGCAAGAGCCCGAGAGCACCTCGGTCTTATTCTACCGGGGGAGACCTATTTTCAGGTGGTACCAGCCGAGGACGATCATGAAGCATTACGCCCTCAATAATGATCAACTCCTTTGGACCTCAAGAGGTACCGGATAGGGGAAAGGGTGAACGGTCAGGGGAAGCCCCGCGATCGATAACCCCTCGGAACCAGGATGTTTCAGCACGGCAACGGGGACCGATGCCAAAAGCAGCGCCTGGCGCATATCGGGTCCACTGACCGCACAGACGACGGTACCATTTCGCCCGGACGCTCCATCGCGACAGTTGACCTCAGTGCCAGGAGTTGGCGCATGGGTGATTTCCATCGACGCGCCGATCATTCGCTGCTTCGGTGCTCCGCGGTAACGCACACGAGCAACGACCTCTTGTCCGGGGTAGCAACCTTTTTGAAAGCTTACCCCATCCACGAGATCAAGATTTAAGGACTGCGGGATAAACATTTCGGAGAGGGCGGCGCTTAGTACGGGGATGCCGGATTCGATGCATAGTTTTCGAAATAGCCTATCGCCATAGGAATTGTCCGGTGAAGCCTTTGCCGCTACGCCGATTGTTAAAGCGTCTCGCAGCACAGGTAGGTTTCCAGATATGGCGGCCTCCGGGAGCTCATCCGTCTTTTTGTTTTTGAACGCGAGACTTTGTTCTGGACAGAGTTCCAGCGTGACCTCGGCTCGGAGAACATACATTCGTAAACGGGCAAGGACTCCCTCTGCTATAGAAGCATCCGTCAGCAGCAGAAAATCCGCTCCTTGGCGACAAACAAAAAAGATTGCGAGTAGTCTTCCTTTGGGTGAGCAATAACCTGAAAGCCCCCAGTCGGGCTCCCGAATTCCGGCGACGTCTCCGGTCAGTTGATTCTGGAGAAACTCCTGAGTGTCACGACCCGAGCATCGAATCACGGTAAAGCCGGTTGTTGGTGTGTATGTGTTACTCATATCATAATGATGGCGTGGTCAAACGGTGATCGACCGGCGACACCGCGTTCACCGGGGCGTGAGATATTACACCTCCCAAGCGCGACGCTGGAAGTCAATTACGGACTTGAAAGTCGCCCTAAAACCCTGCAAAATTCAGGTTGTTGCAATGCACAAAAATGAGAGTGTAGCTAAAGATTCCGGTCAAGTCATCGGCGCGAGTCGTTCCCCTGCCAACGGTGGTGGTGACGCCCGTGAGGGTGGAAAAAAAGACGTGCTTCCGTCCAATAGACCCGCCCGGGATAAGTCCTCCAGACCCAAGGTGGACCCGACTCGCTATGGTGACTGGGAGCGAAATGGCCGTTGCATCGATTTCTAACTGTCACGGTCCCGTGATGAGGGAAGGCTGAGCTTCGCATGCCCAAAACCCGTGCGCGGCCGATTTCCCCGCATCTTCAAATCTATCGCCCTCAGCTCACGAGCGTCCTTTCGGTCTTCCACCGTGTAAGCGGTCTACTCCTTTCACTGTCCTCTGTCGCATTCTCGTTGTGGCTTTGCAGTTTAGGACTGGGAGAACCAGCGTACGACCGGTTCATGTATTACGCGCACGGATGGCCGGGATTAAGCTTTGTGGTAATCGTAATTTTCTGCGTTTACTACCATCTATTTAACGGGGTTCGGCATCTTTTCTGGGATTGGGGGTGGGGATTCAGCTTGAAGACAGTTCATGCCAGCGGTTGGGCGGTGGTTGTCGCAGCCCTGATGTCTTCAATAATGACCGTTTTTCTCATCACTTAATCTTTCTTTGTATTTCTACAGATATGAACGCGCTCGAGCAAGGTTCCTCTAGACCCCGTCATCCGGGGCTTGGACATTGGCGTTGGCAGCGCGCGAGCGCGATGCTTTTAGCCCCATTGATCCTCTGGACTCTGTGGCTCTCACAATCGCTCGATCCAGCTACCTATGGTTCGGCGCTGGCGTGGGTCGATGGTGCTGGGCCCACCAGTGCGCTACTGATCCTCACACCAGTTTGGTATCTGCATGGTTCGCTTGGACTTCAGATAGTTATAGAAGATTATGTTCGTGCTCCGCATAGGTCGTTATTGATCTGGCTGGTTCGTGTCGGGGCTGTGTTCTTGACCATCGCCACGGCCTGGGCGGTCTTGGCTATCAAGTAGACCTAAACCGAAGATGACCTCTGGCTACGAAATTATCCACCACGACCATGATGTTGTGGTTGTTGGGGCCGGCGGTTCCGGGCTTCGCGCATGTTTGAGCCTCGCAGAGGCGGGAATGCGTACGGCCTGCGTGACGAAGGTTTTCCCTACCCGGTCGCATACGGTGGCCGCCCAAGGCGGAATGAGTGCCGCGCTCGCGAACATGGGCGAGGACGATTGGCGGTGGCATATGTATGACACGGTTAAA
>DPVA01000127.1 GCA_003529705.1 Gammaproteobacteria bacterium
AACCCCATTGCGGTGCGCTACCAGGCTGCGCTACGCCCCGGAATTCTGTAATTGTAAATCACTAGGCCTTAAGAAGTTTTGAGATTTGGTCTAGTTCGTCAACGAGTTGGTTGACGTCAGAATTAGTGAGAAGCTCATCCAGACCTTCAGCTTTTTCGGAAGTCGCCGCACTAAGCTGGTTGCAGGCGCCACTAATCGTATAACCCTCAATATAGAGAAGTTTCCGAATCGTCCGGATCAGTTCAACCTCATGACGTTGGTAGTATCTGCGGTTACCCCGGCGCTTAACCGGTTGGAGTTGCGGAAACTCCTGTTCCCAGTAGCGAAGTACATGTGGCTTGACCGCGCATAACTGCCCAACTTCGCCGATCGTGAAATAACGTTTCCCAGGAATCGGCGGTAAATCCTCGGCGCCTGGGTCCAGCATCGTCACGATGACGAACTCTGCTGATCAACAGTCGCTTTGATGTGACTGGTGTTGGCACCGACTTGATCTTTAACCTTCTGGCTGGCGCGATAGGTCACTACCCTTCGCGCACAAACCGGAACAGCCTCACCGGTTTTCGGGTTCCGGCCCGGTCGACTGTTTTTCTCGCGGATGGAAAATCCCCCAAAACCCGATAACTTGACACTCTCCCCGGATTCCAATGATTGGCGGATTTTCTCAAAGAAGAGTTCAACAAATTCTTTGGCTTCCCGCTTGTTGAGGCCAAGTTCGTTGAAAAGTGTGTTAGCTAGATCGGCTTTTGTAATTGTGCTATTCATTATTTTTGGCATAGCTGGCGCGGTACCCTGTCGCGCTGCATAACCCGTTACGCTCCACTGAGCACTGTCCTCGGTTTATACCTGGAGAGAGCCCAGGGAAATCCTAACCTCAATCCGCAGCGCGGGTTAACCCTTACCAGTTGTTTTAAGAAGAGCGAAGTTCGCCTCCAACTTCTTCCCGAATTTTCTCCAAAACAGTCTCGATAAGACGATCAACTTCCTCATCTGTAAGATTGCGGGAATTCGACTGCAACGTCAAGCGATATGTCAGGGATTTTTTTTGAGCCTCAACCACTGGACCCTCATAAAAATCGATCAGTTCAAGAGACACCATCAGTGCTTGGGCAGAAGATTCGATACACCCGCGGACGTCAGCCGAAGGGATCGACTTCGGTATTATCAGCGAAATGTCGCGGTTCGTAGCGGGATAACGGGATGTTGCACGATGCTGCGGGATATTTCCCTGTTGGAGTTTTTCCCAATTCAACTCAAACCCAAACACCGGACTGGCAATATCGAATTCAGCAAGAAAAATACTGGAAATCCGGCCGATCCGGCCGATGGTCTGACCTCGCCTGGTGATCTCGGCGTATTGCCCTGACTGATATGCGGAGTGTCTGCCTTCCGCGTAAATCAGATCTAGTTTTCCTTGAAGAACTTGCGTGAGATCTTCGACATCGCCCTTGAGGTCAAAAAAATCTACGCCCCGTTGGCCCTGATCCCAATTGATCCCAACTGCCGAGCCGAAAACTACGCCGCCAAGCCACTGTTCCTCCCGGATCTTCTTACCCTTTTTGGCATAAACATGGCCCGTTTCGAAAAGTCGAATATCACGAACCTGTCGGCGCGCATTATGGGCCAGCGCTCCAAGGAGTCCAGGAAGGAGAGACACCCGCATCTCCGCCATGTGGACGGAGATAGGATTTTTTAGTTTCACAACACTTTGTCGGCCACGAACGTGTCTTTGAAGATCCGGGGAAACAAAGCTGTAGGTAATCGCCTCTCGATACCCTCTTTCGACCAGAAAATCTTTCACCCGGTCTAATGGAATATGACCCTCTGGTGCAAGTCCCCGACTGGCCACAACCTTCGGACGGTTAAGTGGAAAGTATTCGTAACCAATGACCCGTGCTACCTCTTCGACCAGATCATGTTCGGCTGTAATGTCAAATCGATGGCTGGGGGGTTTTACTCGCACCCCGGCCTTAACCGACTGACAGTCCATTCCCAGTGCGGCGAACACAGCCGAGATTTTTCTATTCGAGATCTTGGCACCCAGCATTCTCTCCAGTCGGGAAGCGCGCAACGTTACCCAACCCCGTTTAGGTAGGCGACCCGGCTCAACCGCTTCAACTCGTGGACCGCAAATACCGCCGCAGATTTGGTGCACCAGCGTACTCGCGCGCTCGATCGCCTTCGCAGGCAGTTGAAAGTCAACGCCGCGTTCAAAACGATGGGAGGCGTCGGTATTGATGGTATACCGTCGGGCGGTTCCGGCAATCCCGTCCGGATCAAAAAAGGCAGCCTCAAGAAATATCGCCCGGGTCCGCTCGTGAATTTTCGTGCTCGCGCCTCCTTTGACTCCTGCAAGCGCCACAGCACCCGAGCGATCCGTAATTACTAACGCGTCGGGGTTTAATGTAATTCGCTCGCCGTCAAGGAGCTTGATTCGCTCACCCGGCTTTGCCGGGCGCACAAGGATGTCACCTTTAAGTCGGTTGCTATCGAATGCGTGCATCGGTTGTCCAATTTCAAGCATTACATAATTGGTAATGTCGACGAGCGCATCGATACTCCGCAACCCTGCCCTCCTAAGCCGCTCCCGAAGAAGGTCCGGAGTCCGCACGCCAGGTTGCACCTGCGTGATAGTGCGGCCAACATAGCGCGCACACGCGCCCTGGCTGTCCAGGATGACTACTCGAGATTTCGAACCTGTCGATCTGACGGGGGAGAGTTTAGGCTCCTGGACGGAGCCGCCGGTTAATGCGGCGACTTCCCTGGCAATCCCGAGCATGCTAAGGCAGTCACCACGATTCGGAGTCAGTTCGACCTCCAGAAGTCGGTCGGGAAGCGCCAGATGCGGGTTTAAAGGGGCTCCGGGCTGGAGTTCAGGATCCAGCACCAAAAGTCCGCTCGATTGCTCTTCAAGACCAAGTTCAGCGGCAGAGCACAACATGCCTGCGGACATTTGACCCCGGATCACCGCCCTACTAATTTTGGACCCCGACGGCAGGCGGGTCCGACTTCTAGCAAATGGAACGACGATCCCCTCAGAAGCGTTCGGGGCGCCGCAAACCACCTGATGGGTTTTTGAATCACCGGCATCGATTCGGCAGAGCGTCAATCCATCCGCGTCGGGGTGTGGCGCAATCTTGCGAATATGTCCGGCGACTATATATCTGGATAGAGGTGGGATTTCCTCAATGACACCGGTCTCAAGCCCAGCGGCGGTCAAGATTTCCGGCAAAGAGTCGAAGGAGCGGTCGAACTCTACCCATTCGCGTAGCCAGTTTTCGCTAATGATCATCGCCGGATCGGCTCAGCCGAACTGCTGCAAAAATGAGACTTCATTTTCAAAAAAGAGTCGGAGATCATCCACTCCATAGCGCAACATTGCCAGGCGTTCGATCCCAAGCCCAAAAGCATAGCCGGTATATAACTCATTATCGATACCGACCTGCCTAAAGACTTCTGTGTGCACCATACCGCATCCCAGGACCTCGATCCAACCGCTATGTCCGCAGATACGACAGCCTTGGCCCTCGCAAAAAACGCAGCCCATATCCACCTCAGCGGAGGGCTCGGTGAAAGGGAAAAATGAGGGGCGAAAACGTACCGGGAGTTCGCGTTCAAAGAACTCCTCCAGAAAAAATACCAAAACACCCTTAAGGTCAGCGAAGGAGATGTCGTCATCTACAGCAAGCCCCTCAACCTGGTGGAACATCGGGGTGTGCGTAACGTCAGAGTCGCAGCGATATACCCTCCCCGGTGCTATCACGGCGACGGGGGGCGTGTGGGTCTCTAAATACCGTATCTGAACCGGCGAGGTGTGCGTTCGGAGCACGGTCTCATCCGAGACATAAAACGTGTCATGCATGGCGCGCGCCGGGTGATTTTTCGGAATATTGAGGGCCTCGAAGTTATGGAAGTCGTCCTCAATTTCTGGTCCATACGCCACGTCGAAGCCAGCGCGAGTAAAGATTTTCTCAATCCGTCTCAACGTCCGACTCACAGGATGCAGAGAGCCCGCGTGACGCGTCCTCCCGGGAAGCGTCACGTCGACTTTCTGTGCCTCAATCTTGGCTTGGCGCTCCTCTTCTTTTACCCCGGCAGATCTCTGCGCCAGAGCGTTTGCCAGCTCGTCGCGGATACGGTTAACGGCTGCGCCAAATTCCCTGCGCAACTGGAGGGGCTGCGCACCAATTAGCTTTAATTTCGCGGTGACGGTACCCTGGCGCCCAAGCAGTGCCACTCTGAGTTGCTCGACTGCCGCTGAGTTGGGGGCGCCAGCAATATCTGAAAGACCGTCATCCAGGAGGCGATTCAGTTCTGCGATAGGACTGACGTTCATCAAAACCCTTATATTGAAATAAAAAAGGGAAAGGTGAGTAGTGCCTTTCCCTGATTTTACGCCTCGTTCTCGGGCGTATTCCTTTGTGTTGCAGGATCAGGCAGCGAGCGCAGCTTTGGCCCTCTGTGCTAGTGCGGCAAATGCTACCTCATCGTTAACTGCCATGTCGGCAAGAACTTTACGGTCCAGTGAGATGTTCGCTTTATCCAGCCCATCGATAAACCGGCTGTAACTAAGGTCGTGTACGCGGGCCGCAGCGTTAATCCGGACGATCCAGAGTGTCCTGAATTGCCGCTTCCGCTGGCGACGGTCTCGATAGGCGTACTGCTCCGCCTTCATAACAGCCTGATTCGCGACGCGGAATACATTTTTCCGGGCACCGCGATAACCCTTGGCCCGAGAAATCACTTTATTATGACGGGCCTTGGCCGTTACTGCTCGTTTTACTCTAGGCATCGTTTTGCTCTATTAAGGTTCTTATTGCGGCTGGGTCTCGGCCTTAGGCATAAGGCAGCATTTTCCGCACCGCTGCCTGATCCGCGGGGTCGACCAGAAGTCCCTCGCGCAAATGACGCTTCCGCTTCGTCGACTTCTTCGTCAGAATATGATTTAGGTAGCCCTGCGAGCGCTTAAACTTCCCCGTCGCGGTCCGGCTGAACCGCTTAGCGGCCCCTCTATTGGTTTTAAGTTTTGGCATCGTCTTTAATCCGTAAACTTTGATTGGCCATGCTCAGTGCTTTGCAGGCGCTAATACCATCACCATCTGTCGTCCTTCCATCTTCGGCATTTGCTCAACGACGCCGATCTCTTTTAGATCCTCTTCAACCCGCTTCAACATCTCCATCCCAAGTTCCTGATGAGCCATCTCACGTCCACGGAAACGCAAGGTCACTTTTACCTTATTGCCCGCATCAAGAAAACGCGTGAGATTTCTGACCTTGATGTCATAATCACCAACATCGGTCCCCGGTCGGAACTTTATCTCCTTGACCGTGATCTGCTTTTGCTTTTTCTTAGATTCCTGCTTTTTCTTCGCGGTTGCGTAAAGAAACTTGCCGTAGTCCATCAATCGACAGACTGGCGGTTCTGCGTTCGGCGCGATTTCAACCAAATCCATGCCGCGCTCTTCTGCAATCGTTCGGGCCTCGTCTGGGGAAACAATGCCTAACTGTTCCCCGGTGTCACTCACGAGTCGAATCTGATCGTAGGTGATATCGTCGTTGAGTCTTTGCTCTTTTGTTCCGGCTATTGCCAATTCCTCCAAGAATTAATGCCGTGCGTTCGCGTTAGGGAGAAGACATTTCTCAAGCGCGTCAGCAACCGCTACCGAACCGAGGTCCTCTCCGTCCCGAGTTCGCACGGCTACGGAGCCCTCTTCAACCTCCCGGTCTCCAACCACAAGGAGGAAGGGAATACGTCTTAGGGTAGATTCCCGAATTTTATAACCAATTTTCTCGTTTCTCAAGTCGGTTTCGACTCTGAGCCCCTGTTTTTTAAGG
>DPVA01000166.1:0-339 GCA_003529705.1 Gammaproteobacteria bacterium
ATCCCAGAGAGCATAAGTAGATGCGGACTCTTTATAGCGCCGCAACTGACGATGACTTCTTTCGCAGCGAAGGCTCGCGCTAATTGGCCGTTGACTTCATATTCAACACCGAGCGCCCGGCTGTTTTTAATAATCAGTTTTCGGGAAAGTGCTCGTGTTTGCAAGGTTAGGTTTGGCCGCCTGAGTGCAGGCTTTAGGTGCGCTACGGCAGCACTGCAGCGGCGTCCGTAGCGGGTCGTACTATCAAGGCGCGCAATACCCTCGGGCTTGTAGCCATTGAGGTCATCAGAGGTGCCTTGACCGGACTGTTTTCCCGCTTCATAGAGCGCATCAAAGAGA
>DPVA01000166.1:639-837 GCA_003529705.1 Gammaproteobacteria bacterium
GCTTCATAGAGCGCATCAAAGAGAGGATTTTGCAGCGTCCCCCGAGTCACCCCAAGGGGACCGCTACCCCCACGCCATACACTTTCTCCTCGGTCGGAGGTCTCGCAGCGCTTGAAGTATGGCAGGCATCGCTCGAAGCGCCAGTCTTCAAGACCGAAGGTATCCGCCCACCGATCGTAGTCCATGGGGTGGCCGCGC
>DPVA01000166.1:1140-1263 GCA_003529705.1 Gammaproteobacteria bacterium
TCGTAGTCCATGGGGTGGCCGCGCATGTACACCATCGAGTTGATCGAGGATGAACCGCCGATCACCTTGCCACGAGGCAAGTCGATTCTTCGATCGCCGCATTCGGGCTCCGGCTCACTGGTG
>DPVA01000166.1:1566-1764 GCA_003529705.1 Gammaproteobacteria bacterium
CATTCGGGCTCCGGCTCACTGGTGTAGTTCCAGTTGATACTGGGGTCTTTGTAGGCGTGGTACACGCCGGCCGGGATATGGACCATCGGTTTGTGATCCATCGGACCCGCTTCGAGGATCAGCACCTGGTTTGTGGAGACTTCGCTGAGGCGGTTGGCGAGCACGCAGCCGGCAGATCCTGCACCAACAATGATGTAA
>DPVA01000166.1:2058-10985 GCA_003529705.1 Gammaproteobacteria bacterium
GATCCTGCACCAACAATGATGTAATCGTACTCAGACAAATAGACTCTCCCGGAAACTAGAGATTCAAATCTTAACGAATTTTAATTCACCGAGGCATCCGTGCTGTGGTAAAAGTGATCGCATTAGGTTACGGGAACTCTTCCCGCAGGAATCCGAGATCTGAGAACAAGAGCATGATTTGCGAGACCCAACATGATTAAGGCCTTTTATCAATCCCGACAGTGGGCACTTTGGGCTTATGGTGGCGGTGCATTGCTTATGTCCTCGTTATGGCTGCAGGTACAGATGACGGTGGCACTAAACGAATGGTACGGCGGTTTCTACGACCTCTTGCAAAACGCGGCCAGTTTTTCTGACAAACCTCAGGAAGGTATCAATCAGTTCTTCAGTGAACTCATCTCAATCGAGTACGTCACCTCGGGCTTTATGGGGGCACCGTCATTTGTCGTTATCGCGTTCCCGTATATCCTCCTTGCAATCTTCACCGGTTGGTTCACGCGAATTTATGGCCTGCGCTGGCGCGAGGCGATTACTTTCAACTACATTCCCCGTTGGCGCGCCGTTGAGCATGAGATAGAAGGCGCATCACAGCGCATTCAGGAAGACTGCAACCGTTTCGCCCGGATCGTTGAGTCTTTAGGCCTGCAGATCGTACGGGCTGTGATGACTCTTATTGCATTCATTCCAGTGCTCTATGGTTTGTCAGACAAAGTGGACGTTCCCATACTGCGTGATATCGAGGGTTCGCTGGTCTGGGGCGCCCTTGTCATTTCCCTGGGAGGGCTTTTTATCTCGTGGTTCGTCGGCTGGAAGCTGCCGGGCTTGGAATACAACAACCAGAAAGTGGAGGCGGCGTTTCGAAAAGATCTTGTGCTTGGTGAAGACGACAAGGTCAACTATGCTGATCTGGGGACACTACGAGGCTTTTTCCAGGATATTCGTCGCAACTATCACCGGCTGTATTTCCACTATGGATACTTTGACGCATGGTCTACCTCTTATGACCAGTTCATGGCGATCGTACCCTATCTTGTCATGGGCCCGGGACTTTTCACCGGAATGCTGACGCTGGGGGTAATGGTGCAAGTCTCCAATGCATTCTCCAGAGTGCACGGAGGTTTCTCGCTCTTTTTACATAACTGGACTACCATCACGGAGTTAAGATCAATCTGGAGGCGCCTGCACGAGTTCGAGGCAAACCTCGATCGCTATGAAACAGTGACGGCTGCCTGAATCAAGCACTCGACAGATTCCACCGGGAACTGGAAAAGTACTGAGAAAGGTTCAAAAGTCGCCCGTTACCAGCTGAGAAAAACTACCGGCAGGTTGGTGATTCCTAGCCCGAGAATGATTCTACTTGTCATCTGTTTAAATACTTAAAATCGACAGGCAGAAATAAAGGTCTCTGATTTTTAGGAGTCAGGGACCGTACCAGTTAGTCTGGTTCGGATTGAGGTACTTCGTATTGCTAGGGTCGGGGTATAGATCCATTCCCTCATGCTCCGAGTATTTTGTTCCGCGAGATAAGAGATAGTCGAATGCGTTGAAGAAGCAGTCGACCTCTGCGAGAAAACCCAGCGCCGGATTACCCTTATCCTTGGTGGTGACGCTTCGAAGGTTCATTCGATGCTCAGTCAGCAGACCTGTAAGCAGGTTGAGCAGATTGTCAGTATGCGGTTTGTAGTGGCCACTATCATTATCAATATGCCGCAATTCACCGTTTATGACGACGATCATTCCAGCGCAAAGAATCCGTTCTCCTCTCAAGAAGGAAGAGTGATGGATATGTCCCTCTCCTTCTCCGGGCTCTGTATATGGATGGGTATAAAGATTAAAGTCAGCATCAACGGCATAAGCATTTCGCGGGTCCCTGTTGCCGCCGTAAGGGGATATAGTTGAGTATCGCGTCTCGGAGCCATCTGGGTTTCGCTGCTTCCAGAGTCGGTCCGCGTGATCAAAAACCAATAGGTGATTTTGGCGATCTTCATCTGTGAAGTACTTGACTCTTTTTTCTCCGATCATCTGATTAGGATGATATGTTCGTAGATTCCCCGAACCCTCATATTCGCCTTTAACTCCTTCAGCATCGAAGTCCAACTCCTTTAAAAAACGTTCCACTTCAAAGTTTGTCGCTTCAGGATGATTAAAGCGCACAAGTTTCTTCGCGAAGAGCGCCCGCCCAGCCAAACGGTTCCAGCGTGTTAGTGCCGTTTGTCTTTCGGCGCCACCTGTGCTCTCCCATACTGAATACAGGCCATCCATAATCTCGTGAATCGAGTAGTGGCCATTGTCGTATTCCTGGGCGAGTTGGTGGCAACCGAGTGCTTTCAGGACCTCACTGAGAAGGTTGCCTGTCGCACTCGTTCGGCGGGAGCGGTCTCTTCTGCCCTTAAGTTGAAGGTAGCGACTGCAATTCACTCCGAGACTGATCAGGCGCCGGGTAAAAGTGCGCCTTGAATGGCCATCATCGAGCGACAGCACACCTCCGGGAGACGACATTGCCGACAAGACTCTAGGATCCTGGTTAGCCAGTAACCAGAAATCCCCGAGGAGGTCCTCAATCTGAACAAGTAGGGAGTTCTTTTTCTGCCCAGGTATAAAAAACTTAGTCTGCGTCTGAAAATCTTCAGCGGTAGGAATCATTATTTTAGATAGGATTTAATGCCAAGAAAGCGCGTCAAATGATTTATTTCCTGGTCGCTCTGGATGAGCGGATTCGAGGCTCTGTATTCGTTGTAAATTGTGACATGAACCATTCCTAACCCTTCCTGTCACGATCCACTCTAGTTTAATTTTCCTAATTGGTACTGTCGGCTAACAATGATACAGACCAGTATGTTTGGTTGGATAGGTCTCGATGTCAGCTTCTGATCAGGCTACAACTCATAACTTATCTTATTCGTTGACACAGTTTCCCAGAGATCGAAAATTTATGCGAGTCCGTATGGTTAATACGTTTCGTTGGTGGTCTTTGTGGTCGTGCTGAGCAGAACAGGGCCTGTTTGGATATAGAGACTTACCGGAAAATTACCAGAAGGTTGGAGACGCCAATCCCGAGCGTTAACAATACGCTTGCCAGGTGTAGCCGCTTAAACGCTTTTTTCCTGCCTTGATCCCGGGCGAGGTTGGTCCCGGGAATGAGGATATAGGCGATTACGGCCAGGACCAGACCAATCGCACCAAGTAACGTACCGCGGTCAAAATCTCCTAACGAGCTGCTGATTGCGGATACGAGCCCTAATAGGCCCAGAATAACGAAGAACCGAGGGAAGAGGGCGCGGAGAAATGGGCCACTACTGCCATCTTTCAACTGGGTAAACACCAGCGGTGCCAACACAGCACTTTGAAACACGATGATGCCGAGCGAAGCGCCGGCCAGAAGGATCGCTAGTTCGATCAAAGGATTTTCTCCATAAGATTTCGGTGATTGAGAGACGTTTACGATAAGATGCTCAAAATGGTACTTCGGGCCACGAACGATCGGGTGAAGAGCGATTAACGCGATTTTTAGAGGTAACCCTCGCTTTTATACCAGCAGGCTGTTGCCCTTAATCCTTCGTCGAGCCCAATACGCGGGTCATATCCGATTTCATTTTTTGCTCTGGAGATATCAAAGGCACGGTTCTGGCGGTACCAGTCGACCCGACGGGGAAAGATCGGTGGCGTGATGCGAAGTGGTTTACAAGCCTTCTCAAAGGCATGGCCGGCCAACCATAACGGCCAAAAAGGCAGGTGGGGTGTGTGGACTTTTCGATCCATCGCTATAGCAACACGCCGTACAAGATCCTCAATCGTGACATATTCCTGGTCCGCGATGAGGTAGGTCCTTCCATCGCCCACGCCATCGTGGGTTACTTTCTCGAGTGCATCGACAAAGTTGTCGATGTAGAGCGGATGATAGAACGCTTTGCCAGAACCAAAAATCGGAAAACTACCCTTGGCCACGCGTCGGAAGATCATGCCGAAGCGCTCCGGATCCCCCGGGCCGTAAATCGCTGCAGGACGTACGATAACTGTTTTTAGCCCCTGCTGTTGATACTCGTGAACCAGAGGTTCGGCCTCGTATTTGGTCTGCTGGTAATAGTCAGCCGCTGCAATGGGGGCATCTTCATTTGCCGGAGGGTTTTGGACATTACCGTGCACTCCGCAGGTGCTGCAGTAAATAAAACGCCTTGCCCCTGCGGCAACGGCCGCATCGAGAACAATACGCGCACCGCCGATATTCACCGTGTGATAGTAGGTGCTCGGTACATCCAGTTCACGGAATGCTGCAGCGAGATGGTGGACGACATCCACACCCTGCATCGCTTCCTCGACCACTGCTCGGTCTGTAACACTGCCGATGATCACCCTTGTGCCCCAATGGCGGATTTCCTCAGTCTTCACGCCTTCTTTGTAATCGAGTGCGATGACCTCGTGTCCATCCTCATGCAGCCGCCTGACCAAGGCCTTGCCGGTAAATCCGGTCCCTCCGGTGACTAAAATTCGCATCAGTGCATCTCCTTGGGTACTGCGGTGAGTTAGACCTATGGCGCAAGACCGAGGTTTCGGTAAACATCCGTAATCAGTTTGCCACCAGATTGTAGGGAGTAGGGTTGCGTCCTTTCGCGGTTTCGGTGGCCCGCTGCACGGCATTCCGCAGGGTCATCCGCCAGTCTCTCTATCTGCTCGACGAGGGATTTTGCCGTGTGTCCTTGAGCCAGTGCCTCTGCACCTGCAAGGTCGCAGTTGTGTTCAGAGGGAAATGCCGCAAGAGCAAGACCCGCAGCCATGTAATGCAGCAGTTTCCCACTGCCCTCACCCGACGCCGAATGTTTCGGCTCAATGCCGGCATCCGCGCTCAGAAGGTAGTTTGGCAGTGACTCAAAGGCAACCCGTCCGACGAGCGTGACCCGACCGCCAATACTGTGTTCATCAACGAATTGCGCCATGGTTTCGGTGGGGTAACCGATCAGGACAAATCCGATATCACGCCGTTTTGTGGTGAGGGACAGGATCACCTCCTGAAGGATATCCAGACCCTTGATCGGTAGCAGAGAGCCGCTATAGATCACAACAAAGACATCGCTGGCAAAGGGTGATGTCACCGCTGTGATTCGGGCGGAATCGTATGCGGAGAGATCAACCCGGTCATCAAGACGGGTGAGTCTGCTGGCCCGGACGCGATAGTCGTTTCGAAAGATGCGCTCACTATTACCAGAAGAGCAGAAAAGGTGTGCGGGTAGCGACAGGGTAATGGATTCGAGACGCGCAAACAGCCAGCGCAGTGGTCCGGCAAAAAACCCTGAACGCAAAAAGAAGTCGTGTTCGGCAAGTTCGCCGACCAGTCCGCCTTGCAGGTCTGCCACCAATGGAGTGCGCCGCCAGATGAGCGCCCAGCGCACCACCCACCCAATCAGCACTCCCTCATGCAGGTGCGCGTGAATGATATCGGGTTGTTCTTTAAATGCCGTCCTGAGAGACAGCATCACAAGTTTGAGATCGGCCAGCACTTTGCCTTTCTGTGGCCCGGCCTCGGTGCGCTCATAGCCATCGACGGCAGGGGTTCTGCGAATATCCAGGCCGGGGAGATCCCGACCCAAGGGATAAGTACAGAGGATATTTTCTCCACCGTACGTCTCGATTGCCCGCAGAATACTGAGCACCCGAATGTGGCAGCCGCGGTCAGAAAAGAACGGGGTTGGCGCGATGTGAAGAACTTTCAAACCAGAGTCATTCGGTTGGCGCGGCCGGTATACTCCGGGCGAGTTCGGTGCGTATCAATTCTAACTCAGCCAGTCTCTGGTTTTCGCTCCAGCCAAGAGTTGCGGCTGCAAGTTCTGCGCAGTCATTCAGCACCGGATCACCCGGATGCCCAAGAAGACAAAGATCAGTCCGGCGAAGCAGGATATCCGTGAGATGCATTACCGACTCACTGGTTGCGGCGTACACCACCTGTGCAGCAATCGTATCCTGACTTTTGGCGAGCGGCCGGTTGAGTGCCGGTCGATCGCGACAGAGTTTGGCAATCTCGTGAATTCGTGATCCATAGCAACTTATCAGATACCGGCAGGTCGACTCCGACCATAAGCCGCTATATTTTTCTAGCATCCTTTTTTGAAAGGAGGCAAGGTCAGCAATATCACCGCCTTGAATCTGTACGTTGCGCGTGGGATAGCGTCTGGAATGGGCAGTACGGCCGATTTTTTTCTCGGCGAGTTGTGCAGCCATTTCCCCGAGACGTCGCGCGGTTGTGAATTTGGCGCCGAGGGCCGTGACCAACCCCTCTGTGCCGTCTGTGAGGGCGTGATCTACCAGTCGGTATTCGCCGGTCCCCTGATATACGCCCTGCCTGATGGATGCACTTTGAAGCGGATAGTAGCCGACGAAAGACTGCAGCACGTCATTGTGACTGAGTTTTGCCTGGGGCAGGCCGGAGTTCACGGTGTCGACGAGTTGGGAAATTTCCGAGTCGGTCGGTACCAATGAGTCCGAGGGTTCGTCGGATTCCATATAACTGGTTCCGATGAGAGAACGGTTGCGCCAGGGGATCACGAAAACGTGTCGATGCCCTCGGGTTGCAAGGCCATCACTTTGGAATGCCGAAGGCAGAGCGACAGCGTAGTGATTGAGCAAAGCACGCGTCAAGATATGTGCGCCACGGGCAAACCCGGTATTGAGACGATGCAGCGAGGCGGTCTGGTTCACGTGATCGCACCAGGGGCCGGCCGCGTTAATCACGATCTGCGAGCGGATTTCACCGGCCTCACCGTCAATAAGATCACGGACCCAGACTCCACTCACTTTGTTATCCGTAATCCGGTAGTGATCCATCACTGCGTAGTTGAGCGCAACCGCACCGCTCGCCCTCGCGCGTTCGATGACGCCAAGGGTCATGCGTTCAGAACTGTGCACCTGGGCCTCGTAGAGAATTCGCCCACCTGTAATCGCCTCATCATGGATTAGGCCCTGATCTTTAATGGCTTGTCGGCTTATGCCTCGGTCAGAAGGTGCCCGGGTTGCGGGATCTCTTAGCACTGCGCTGGTACCGAGTGCCAGGATTCGGTATGCCAGCATGCCGCTGTAAAGAAAGGCACGCCCCTGACGGATTCCCGGGTAGGTCGGTACGACAAAAGGGATATGCTTCACCAAGTGGGGCGCTGACCGTGTGAGAAAGCTACGTTCGCGTGAAGACTCGCGAACCTTGCCGAATTCCAATTGCTGGAGGTAGCGTATTCCCCCGTGCAGTAGTCGTGACGAGCGCATTGATGTGGCACTGCCAAAGTCCGCCTTTTCGACCAGGACGGTAGAAAGCCCTCGCAGCGTGCAGTCAAGCGCTGTCCAGGCGCCGGTGATACCGCCGCCGATCACCAGGACATCGAAAACCTGATTGGTAGGGAGACGACTTGGAGCGCCGGTCTCAGGCATTGCTTGTCGACATCGTGGTTACGGCCTTTAAAAGAATCCCGAAGATTCTAAAGCAAAGCGCAGGTCTTTTTAGCCGGCCTCAGTGTCTGCATGAATACCTAAAAATCCTCAAACATGATTTTCTAGGGTCAAGAGCGTATCATCCGTCAGGCTTATACAGGCTCTTGAGTACCATGATTCCAGTCGTCCTTTCCGGCGGCGCCGGCACCCGCCTTTGGCCCCTGTCGCGCGCGATGCACCCTAAGCAGTTTCATGCGCTTGCCGGCCAATATACGTTGATTCAAGAGACCGTCCTTCGAATTCAGAGGGCAGGCTATACGCAGGCGCCGTTGGTACTGTGTAATGAGGCCCATCGTTTCATGGTGGCGAGCCAACTTGATGAAATTGGAGCGTCGCCAGAGCGGATTGTGCTGGAACCTGTAGCGCGTGGTACAGCGCCTGCATTGGCTGCAGCCGCGCAAGTGGTTCAGGCCGCGCACGGCGATATCGTGATGGCAGTTTTTCCGGCAGATCACCTGGTCGGCAACGAAGAGGCGTTTCGGCTAGCACTCCAGAATGCTGTGGTGTTGGCACAGGATAATCATCTGGTGACTTTCGGCGTCGTTCCCCGTAGTGCGCATACTGGATATGGGTATCTCAGGACAGAGACGAGGCCGCAGAGCACGGCGGCCCCAGTTCTTGAGTTCGTTGAAAAACCAGATGCCGTAACGGCGCAGTCCTACCTTGAACAGGGCGGGTATTTCTGGAACAGCGGAATGTTTGTTTTTCGGACCTCGAAATTACTCGAGGCATTTGCTGAACATGCGCCAGAAATCCTTAGCCACAGCAACAATGCTGTGAATAATGCCAAGACAGATGAGAGTTTTCTTCGTCTGGATAAAACTGATTTTGCCTTGGCGCCGAATGACTCTGTTGACTATGCCGTGATGGAGAAGGCCATCGGTACCATGATGGTACCGCTTGATGCCGGCTGGGATGATATTGGCTCCTGGGATTCTCTGTGGACTGCGCTGGATAAAGATGATGAGAACAATGCAAGCCGGGGTGATGTCCTTCATATCGACACCAGAGACAGTCTGGTGTTCTCAGAGCGAGGACTGGTGGCTACGCTCGGTGTACACAATCTCGTGGTTGTGGATACACCGGATGCACTGCTGGTGGCTGACCGGGACCACACCGGCAAACTCAAAGCACTGGTAGCAGCCTTGTCATCCCATGACCGTGAAGAAACCCAGCATCACCGAAAGGTCTACCGGCCCTGGGGTAGTTTCGACGGGGTCGATCGGGGTGCAGGCTTTCAGGTCAAAAGAATTACGGTAGATCCAGGCAAGAAACTTTCGTTACAGCGTCACCAGCACCGTGCTGAACACTGGATAGTGGTTCGGGGGAGGGCCGAGGTGACCATTGCAAACGACACCTTTATGCTGGACGAAAACCAGTCGACCTATATTCCGCCGGGCACGGTGCACCGTCTCGCGAATGTATTCGAGGAACCTCTTGAAATCATCGAAGTGCAGACC
>DPVA01000166.1:11282-14472 GCA_003529705.1 Gammaproteobacteria bacterium
GAAATCATCGAAGTGCAGACCGGCGCCTATCTTGGCGAAGATGATATCGAACGGCTTGACGACGATTTTCATCGCCAGAGCGACGAATAACAAGTGCTAAGGCCGCCTCTCGCCGTCAGACCGGGTTAGGTGAACCCGTGATATCGTGCAACTTGCGCGTTGCCGCGAGCAACCGTTCCCCGGCATCACCGGGCAGCCACTCATCCGCCGGGGCGTCGGTTTCATAATGACCAAAGCAGTCCTGTCCGCGGATCAACATGGCGGAATCCGTTTCGGCCTTGGTCTGCTTCATCTTTGGCGTGATGTACTGAATATTGAGACCGATCCGTCGATCGGCACTGGTGTTCGGTTGCGAGGCATGAATGGTCCAGCCGTGATGCAAGGAAGCTTCTCCAGGCTTTAAAGGGCAGAGCACGGCATCTTTCTCGCGGATATCCTCTATGGTTTGTGACTGAAGCAGCACGTTGTCGGGATCGTCCGACGTTACTTGCTCTTTTAACCCTTGGCGGTGGCTGCCGGGAATCATCTGCATGCATCCGCTTTCGGCGGTAGCCGGCGAGAGGGCAAGCCAGGCAGACACCTCCTCGGTACCGTCGAAACCCCAGTAAGTGAGATCCTGGTGCCAACTGACAAATTTGGCGGTCTGCGGCTCCTTGATAATGTAGGTGACGTTATAGAGCAGTATGTCCGGGCCTAGAATTTCCTCAACAAGATCGAGCAGCGCCGGGTGTGTGGCGAGTTCATAGGGAGATCGAAGAACCGTGTGTACCTTGTTGTGGTAATGCAGTCCATACCCTATCTGGCGTTCTGCCTCCTCAAGCTGCTCTCGATGGGCTGTGGCTTCGTCAGGGCTCACGACCTTAATGCCGTTCAAAAAACCGTCCTGCCAGTACTGCTTCGTCTGCGTTTTCAATTCTGGGGATGCCATTACACGCTCCTCAATATCTTATACTGGACCTGAATTCAGGGTCGATAATATTAGTTAACCGACGTTATTGGAACCTGCCGCAGGCGACACTTGAGATACTCTCACGCGACACGCTTCTTTTGGTGTCTGAAAAGAATATTAGTAGGAGAGTAGTATCGGCCTACTATACTGTCAGACGGGACTGCGCATGAAAGCTCTACCGAATCACTTTTATACTGGCCGCGAGGAATTCCTCGAGGAACGTGAGCGTGTTTTTGCGCCCATGTGGATCTGTGTTGGATTCGCGAGTGATGCGCCAAGTGCCGGAGACGTGCAACCGCTGGAATTCATGGAAATGCCACTACTGATGGTTCGAGGTAGTGATCAGACTCTTCGGGTATTTCACAACGTATGTCGCCACCGAGGGCATGTCCTTATCAGTGAGCGAGGCACCGTCAAGCAGTTGCTGAGATGTCCGTATCACTCCTGGACCTATACGCTAGAGGGTAAACTAGCCCGGACTCCGAATGTCGGCGGGGTAGGGATCAATGACATCGCAGATTTTGATCGCTCCAGTTTTGGGCTCATCGAAGTGCCCAGCGTTGAGTGGCATGATCTAGTTTTCGTGAATCTTTCCGGCGACGCCCCTGCTTTTGAGAAGTTTATTGCTCCGTTGGAGCAGCGCTGGGAGCCTTTCTGGGGCGTTGAGGGTTCCTCGCTCCTGAGGCGGGCCCAGTCATATTCCTCGATTCGTCTAGAGGTACCGGCCAATTGGAAACTTGCGGTCGAAAACTACCTTGAGGCCTACCACCTGCCGACGGTGCACCCAGCTCTTAATCGTATCTCCCCGCTGGCGGATCATGAGATCCACTTGGGAGAAGACTTTGCCGGACAGTTGTCGCACTGTTATACGCTGGGCGCAGGTACGTCTCGACATCTTCCTGTGTTTCCGGCGTGGCCGAAAGAGTTGTACAACGAAGCGCAATACCCAGCCTTGTTCCCCAATACGCTGCTGGGCCTACAGGCAGATCACTTATTTGTCATGGTCATTCTACCTCTTACATATGACCGTACTCTCGAAGAAACCCGTCTTTACTGTGTGGGTGACGAATCAGTTTCTGAGGATTTCAAAGATCTACGACAAGTCCAGCATGGGTTTTGGACCGACGTGTTCGCCGAGGATATCGGCGTGGTGACCGGTATGCAGACGGGTCGCGCCTCTCCAGGCTTTGATGGCGGTGTACTCACGCCTATGATGGATACTGCTACAGCGCACTTCCATCAGTGGGTTGCGAAACGCGTAGGGATGTCCCTGGCCTGAAGCCTAAAAGTAAGCGAGAAGAAGATCCATATATCCTTTAGGAAATGTCCCAATAACCTCGACCGCGATATCTGTCTTTAACGTCTTAAAATCACTCTATGGGCAAGGATAAAGATAGGAACTTACAGGGGTTTAGCACTCGAGCCATCCACGCCGGCTACGACCCCACTAGCCATCACGGGGCACTCAATCCACCCGTCTACCTCAATGCGACCTATACCTTCGAATCTATAGCGCAGGGTCAGCAGCGCTTTTCTGGTGAAGCACCGGGCTATGTTTATGCCCGGGTCGGCAATCCGACCCAGTCAGTACTTGAAAATCGGCTCGCGAGTCTGGAAGGTGGCGAGGCTGCGGTTGCGGTTGCGTCCGGGATTGGCGCAATCACCGCACTGCTCTGGTCTTTTATCAGGTCAGGTGACGAGATCATCGCAGACAAGACACTGTACGGCTGTACATTTGCCTTTATGGAGCATGGGCTTTCTCGCTTTGGCATCAAGGTGCACTTTGTCGATCTTACCGAGCCCAGCACGCTCGCCAGTGCGATGACGCCTCAAACTCGCTTTGTGTTTTTCGAAACGCCGACGAATCCGAATATGCGGGTAATCAATATCCGTGAGGTTTCTGAGGCGGCCCATGCCCATGGGGCCCGGGTGATTGTCGACAATACCTATGGTACACCCTATCTGCAGCGCCCTATGGAGTGCGGAGCGGACTTTGTGGTGCACTCAATGACCAAGTATCTTAGTGGTCAAGGTGATCTGATTGCCGGTGCGGTCATCGGTTCCGCTGACGACATGCTGACCGTGCGCACCATTGGTCTTAAAGATATGACCGGTGCAGTGTTGTCACCATTCGATTCCTTTTTACTTTTGCGGGGTATCAAAACCCTAGAACTGCGCATGGTGCGCCATTGCGAGAGCGCTTTGACGCTAGCGCGTGAGATTGAGTCCCATCCACAGGTC
>DPVA01000166.1:14779-15281 GCA_003529705.1 Gammaproteobacteria bacterium
GAGATTGAGTCCCATCCACAGGTCGAAAGGGTGTACTACCCGGGACTTCCCTCGCATCCGCAATACGATCTGGCCTGTAAGCAGATGAAAGCTTTTGGCGGCATGATTGCCCTCGAACTGCGTGGCGGCTATGAAGCGGGGGTGCGTTTTATGGATACAGTTCAGGTGGCACACCGTGCTGTCAGCCTGGGTGATGCCGAGACGCTGGTGCAGCACCCGGCTAGCATGACTCATAACAATTACACTGAAGAAGAACGGCTGGCTCATGGTATAAGCCGAGGCCTCGCAAGAATCTCGGTCGGCCTCGAGAGTGTCGAGGATCTTGTCGCCGATATTCTTAATGCCCTTGACCAGTCAGTGGACTGAAAAAAGAGTATTGGAATATGGCTGAGACAGGGTCGGGGGTGAAACCAAGAGTTGCCATCGTGACTGGTGGGTTTGCTGGGATTGGATTGTCTGCAGCGGCGGAACTGGTTCGGCAAGGTGTCTCGGTGGCGGTTGG
>DPVA01000193.1 GCA_003529705.1 Gammaproteobacteria bacterium
GCCATATTGATGTTTGCCGATCGCGGTTACCGGCACAAAGGGATTGTAGCACCGAGTAGATTGCCTGCCGGACCGTTCTGGGAACGAAAATCAATGCCTCCGCAACACACAAAATTTACCGTCGGATGGCGCGCCGTCAAAGTAAGACTCGTCCCTGACCAACTCGAGCGAGGCAATCCCCTGCCTTTCGAGACTCGACACCTCGGCCGCAAACCCGACTTCCTTCCAGAGGTGGTTATGGATAGTGCATGCAAACGGTGCGCCGCGCTTAAGCGTTCGGCAAATCTCCGCCATGGCCTTGGGCCCCACATGCCCATGTGTGAACGTCCCGCAGCAGATTGCGGCCTCATAACTTCCATCAGCAATCTCGAGCGGTTTTTCGAGATCCGCTTCGATCAGTGTCCGATAAATAGTTTTTTTGTCTGCAACCGCCAGCATCTCGGGCGAAAAATCAAGCCCATCTATCACACAGAATCCACAACGCACGAGGTGGTCCGCTACAAGGCCTGTGCCGCACCCGACATCGAGAATCACCGCTGTTGTGTCCTTCAATACGTCGGCCAGCATCTCGGCAATCCTTCGCGGCGCGCGATAGTGGAGGCCATCTTCTAGGTGGGCATCATATGTACTCGCCCAGTCTCGATACAATGCCCGCGCCTGACCCGGCGTTTCCAGTCCGTACGCGCGCTTTAATAACGCTGTGGAAGATTCCTCTTCCAGTGAAACCAATTCACCTGGATTGTGTTCTGACTGATTCATAACGACCTCAACTGTTGCAAACTAGATAAACGCAATCCACTGCAGCAAGCCTTCGCTGATATTGATGATAGTCGAAAAAATCGGGACCCCCACAATCGCCAACCCGACCAACACCAGCAGCGCAATGTTGCCATACCGGGCGTTGTACTGGCGATAAGCCTGGGACAGCCTGCGGGGCAGAAAATAAGGCAGGATGTAATGCCCGTCTAGCGCACCCACCGGCAACAGATTGAAAATCATCAGGAGCAGATTAATCTGCGCGAGGTAGATAAAAAACAGCTTCGGCCCCGGGTCCGTGAACGAAACCCAGCCCCACTTCAGTGCGAGCAGATAGGCGTTGATACTAATCACCGCCAGCAACAAATTCATCGCAGGACCTGCTGCAGCAACCAGTAGCTCCGCATAGCGAGAATTAAACAGACGCGGATTGGTAGGTACCGGCTTAGCGTAACCGAAACCGACGAAAACCACCATCAATAAGCCCAGTGGATCGATGTGGGGCATCGGGTTGACTGTAAGGCGCCCGGCCCGGCGAGCCGTGTCATCACCAAAACGCAATGCGATAAATGCGTGCCCGAACTCATGGAACGAGAGCGAGATCACAAGCGCAGCCAGAATTACGGTAAAAAGTAGCCATTGGCCGTGGGATATGAGTGAGATCATCAGGCGCTCGTTCCTTTAGACTTTGGGATTGGGCGCTTGCCCATCGGGGAGACCTCGCGTGAATATATGAAAATTTGTAAGGTATATTCTGTCTGGCAAATGTAGCGAGTTTGCTTGGGTTTCAACATCCCGGCAGATGCGCTTTGGCGTACTGAAAAGCGCAGGCATGTTTGCATTACTTGCCAACAAATCACGAAGGGAGGATACATGAAAATCGAAACCAAAGCCGTCCATTCAGGCTACACACCAGACCCCACCACCAATTCGGTGGCCGTTCCCATTTATCAGACTACTTCTTATGCGTTTCGCGACACCGAGCATGGTGCCAACCTTTTCAATCTGGCGGAACTTGGAAACATCTATACCCGGATCATGAATCCAACTAACGACGTGCTGGAGCAGCGCGTAGCGGACATGGAAGGCGGTGTAGCCGGTTTGGCGCTCTCATCAGGACAGGCGGCAACTACTTATTCGCTGATGACCATTGCCGAGGCTGGTGACAACTTCATCTGCATGTCGACTCTCTATGGTGGAACGTACAACCTGTTTGCCCATACCTTTCCCCAATTTGGTATCGAACCGCGGTTCATTGATCCAGAAAATCTGGATGCAATGGCTGGGCTGATCGACAGCAGGACCAAAGCGGTTTATTGCGAATCCATCGGCAACCCAGCAGGAAACGTGGTTGATCTTGAAAAGGTCGCCGACATAGCCCATGCGCACGGAGTCCCAGTCATCGTCGACAACACCGTTCCGACCCCTTATCTGTGCCGACCCATCGAACACAACTGTGACATCGTCGTGCACTCCCTAACCAAATATATGTCCGGACATGGGACCATCGTCGGTGGCATCATTGTCGATTCGAATCAGTTCGACTGGGCCGCTCACAAAGAACGTTTCAACCGGCTTAACGAACCCGATGTTTCTTATCACGGTGTGGTGTTCACCGAGACCGGTTTGCCACCCTACATCCTACGTGCACGAGTCGTGCCGCTGCGCAATATGGGCGCGTGCCAGACACCAATGAACAGCTTCTTGATTATGCAGGGTATCGAGACCCTCGCTCTCCGGATGGATCGCATCTGTGAGAATACACTGGCGGTCGCTAAGCATCTCAAGGATCATCCCCAGGTCCAATGGGTTCGCTACGCAGGCCTCGACGACAGCCCACATAAAGCCCTGCTGGACAAGTACATGGGTGGAAGGGCGTCAGGGGTAATGAGTTTTGGCGTCAAAGGTGGTGCGGACGCAGCGCCGAAGTTCATCGATGCGCTGCAGTTGTTGACCCGACTGGTAAACATCGGTGATGCGAAGTCGTTAGCTTGCCATCCTGCCAGCACCACCCATCGGCAACTGGCCCCTGAAGAATTAGCAAGCTCCGGGGTAACGGATGATTTGGTTCGCCTGTCGATCGGTATTGAACATATAGACGATATTATTGCCGACATTGATCAGGCATTGGATGCCACCAAATAACCGCGGCGACGGCCTGACCCTGCGGGGTACAAAAAGCGGGGTGTCTGCCCCGCTTTTTTGCAACGTAACAGTGACGCAGAACTAATAGATATAACGAAAGCAAGACGATACCTAGGGAAAACTAAGGTCAGCCACCAACGGCAGGTGATCTGAAGCCTGCCGAGCGATTGCCAGGCGAGAAGACATCAAACTCATAATCTCGATTTCCCCGCGGACATACAGACTGTCTAGAGGCCGGACCGGAGCATATGCTGGAAACGTTCGTGGCTTCCGATCGGTTCCGCGAAACCCGGAGGGCCGCATCAGTTTGCGGCCAAGCGTGCCCCAAACATCGTTCAGATCTCCTGCGACCACAACCGGTGTGGCCTGGGCGACGCGTTTGAGGTAATCATGCGTCAGCAACTGCTTCAATTGCATTCGGCGCTCAATTCCCGACAAGCCCAGATGTAGATTAAAAAGGTGCACAGCCCTGCTGTGGGTTCGAGTATCGCTCCTCGGCGACCGGGGAATGCGTACTTTACTGTAGAGGGCGCTGCGGGGCTTTTTCGGGCCGATCGTGAGGTTGATATTATTCGAGTCGCTGATCGACCAACGGCTCAAAATGGCATTGCCGTAACCCCGCGACTGTTGGACGCGAACATTGGGAATCCATACCCGATGAGAGAGTCCCAGAGCATCGCCGAGAATATCGGTCTGCAGAACCCCCGTTGACTTTCGGCCGTAACGAGCCACTTCCTGAAGCAACACCAGATCTGGCTGGTAATAACCAATTACCTCGACCACCCTGCCGAGATCATATCGACGATCGACCCCACCAATGCACTTGTGTATATTGTAGCTAACGACCCGAATGTTCATGGCGCCACCCTGGAACCGGCGACGGGCGTTTCAATAGAGATCGCAGTTATTCCAAGGGATCCATAGAGAACTGTCGAATGCAATTGGCCTCCCTGCGCTTCCTTCATGCGATCTCCTCGTTTCCGGCACTGGGTGTAGCACTCGTCCTACTGCTTGGACTTTTCCCGGGATCCCCAAGCGCTTCGAACCTGATTCTCGAGCCCTTCCAGTCCGAATACGGAGTGGACTATTCCGGTTTCCAGGCCAGTCGCAAGGTCTCACTGGAAAAGGTCGGAGAGGAGTATATCCTGCGCTCAACCACTCGCCTCAAGGGCATCGCCCGGCTTTCGGGTTACGGTCCTGTCTACGAGGTCTCGCGGTTCGTAATGTACAACGGCATGATCCGCCCAACGCTGTATTCCATCGGAGAAGATAAAAAGAACCCTAAACGCGACATCCGGATCAAGTTTGACTGGGTCTCTGGTATAAGCAAAGGTTTTGCCAAAGGCGAGGCCCGAAGCTTTCCCCTTTCGCCCGGTATGCAGGATCCGTTGAGTTTTGAACTGATGGGCCGCCTGTTGCTGGCCGAAGGAAAGCGTGATTTCGTGCTGCAGGTGCATGAAGGCCACCGCGTCCGAGACTACCGATTTATCGAAGAGGAGGAAGAGACGCTCAATATCGCCTCTAGGGCCCTCTCATCAACCCGCTTCTTTATCGACCGAAACAGTTCTCGCGAACTGTACTACTGGTTCGCAGACGACGCTGGGTATCTACCCCTTCAAATACGCCAACTGCACGAGCAGAAAACTAAGGGTACGGTTGTCCTAACCCGAAGTACCCTCCTGGATTGAGTATTTATGCCCGTTTACCGCCTCAGGAGGCGCAGTCTTCCCGACCGACGGCGCCCGCTTCACGCAGTTCTGACACCTCTTCCGCACTGTAGCCAAGAACAGCCTGAAGAATCTCGCCCGTATGTTCACCAAGCAACGGGGAACGACTTACCTCGCTGGGCGAATCGGATAGCTTCACCGGATTACCTACTGTAAGGTATTTGCCACGGGTGGGATGATCCACTTCGACGATTGTGCCGGTCTCACGCAGGGAGGGCTCTTCACTTAACTCCCGCATTGACAGGATGGGTCCGACAGGAATGTCCAGGGGGTTGCAAATCTCCATCACTTCGTACTTGGTCTTGGTCATGGTCCACTGTTCAATGGCCGCGAACACCTCGTTCAGGCGCGGAAGACGTGCACCAGGTGTTGCATAGTCGGCATTCTCCTTCCACTCGGGGCGCCCGATGATATCGCAGATTTTCTCCCAGACTGCCGCCTGAGTAATAAAGTAGGTGTAAGCGTTAGAATCACTTTCCCAACCTTTGCACTTCAGAATTCTTCCTGGCTGCCCGCCACCCGAGTCGTTTCCAGCGCGCGGGGTTGCGTCCGCGAACGGGACTCCCTCTCCATATTGTGAATACTCTTTCAAGGGTCCGTGCTCCAGACGCTGCTGATCCCGCAGCTTCACTCGACACAGATTCAGAACCCCGTCCTGCATAGAAGCAAGTACACGCTGACCGCGACCTGAATGTTCTCGTTGAAAAAGGGCTGTAACAATTCCTAGCGCCAGGTGCAGGCCCGTTCCTGAATCGCCAATCTGCGCACCGGTTACCAGCGGCGGACCGTCAAGAAAACCGGTTGTAGAGGCAGCCCCCCCGGCGCACTGGGCTACATTTTCGTAGACCTTGCACTCCGAATACGGTCCCGGCCCAAAACCTTTGACCGAGGCGTAGATCATTCTGGGCTTAATTTCTTGAATTTTTTCCCATGAGAATCCCATTCGATCGAGGGCGCCGGGCGCAAAGTTTTCTACCATCACGTCACAGGTCTCGATCAGTCGTGTGAAGACCTGCTTGCCTTTCTCGTCCTTGGTATTGAGGGTTAAGCTGCGCTTGTTGTGATTTAACATGGTGAAATAGAGACTGTCTGCATCAGGAACATCTCGCAACTGGCCCCGGGTTGCATCGCCAAGACCTGGCCGTTCGACCTTGATCACGTCTGCGCCAAACCAGGCGAGCAGCTGGGTACAGGTTGGGCCCGACTGAACATGGGTCATATCGAGGATGCGTACACCTTCAAGCGCTTTCATAAACAGGGTCTCCGTTTTTTTTCTTAGGATGAATGGAAATTTCAAGGACTAAGTCAATGTTCTCGAGATCGCAGGTGCCCACGCTCAGTCCAGATAACTAACGTTCTTTGCAACATGGTCGGCGAGATGCAGAGCATGCTCGCGAACCAGGGTCTCCGCAGTCTCGGTTCTGCGCTGCACAAGAGCTTCGATGATCCGGGCATGATCAATAATCGAACGCTGTGCCCGATCGTCATCCTGAATTGTTCGTGATCGAATAGCACGCATATGAATGAATAGACTGTCCGCAAGATCCGTCAGCAGTGGACTGTGTGCTAATGACACTATGGCCTGGTGGAACCTAATATTGGTTCTGGAGTACTCATCGATAGGCGCTCGGTCCGTTTTGATATCACCCTGCCCGAGAAAATCGTGAAGGCCGGCAACCTCCTGATCCGTTGCACGTAGGGTCGCCAGTCTCGCCGCCATACTTTCTATAGATGCCCAGGCATAAATAATCTCAAGAATCTCGTCTTTGGTTTTTCGGACCACAAAGGTTCCGCGTCGGGGAATGTTCATGACCAGGCCGGCCTGTTCAAGCCGTGAAATGGCCTCGCGTACCGGTGTCCGACTCACCCCCAGGCTTTCCGCCAGTTTTCTCTCGTCGAGGCGCGGGGGCTCATCTCCGGAGTAAATGTCCATGTCGGCAACCGCATCACGCAGGCGACGATACACCTTGTCTTTAAGGCTCGAAACTGAGCGGATCGGCTTGACGGCGATAGACATCAGTATTCCACTCCGGTATCCCGCGGCGCTGAGATCTGCTGGCCAAGACACTTCGCCATCGTGGAGCCGATATCTACTGGTGAGAACACAACGCTGACTCCGGCCTCACGCAGTGCATCAATCTTTGTGCGTGCAGTTCCCATCCCATAGTGAATAATCGTCCCCGCGTGGCCCATCCGTCTCCCCTCCTGAACGGTCTGGCCCGCAATGTAAGCAACAACCGGCTTGGTGTTATCAAGGGAAGATAAAAATGTGGCCGCATTCTCTTCAGCCGTGCCTCCTACCTCGCCAATCAACACAATTCCTTTGGTCTGTTCATCCTCCATGAAGAGTTCAAGGCACTGGGAAACCGAAATTCCTCCCACCGGATCAGCACCAATACCAACACATGAAGACTGACCTAGGCCATTTCGGGTAGTCTGATCCACTGCTTCATAGGTCAAGGTGCTAGAACGCGAAACAATCCCGATCTTTCCAGGCAGAAAAATCCCTTGGGGCATGATCCCGAGCGTACCGAGGCCGGGGACGGCCACGCCCGGAGAATTAGGACCGACCAGAACCGTCTCGGATTTCGCCATATAAGAGCGTACCCTTACCATATCCAGAACGGGTATCCGCTCGGTCACGCAAACCACGAGGCCGACTTTGGCATCAACCGCTTCAATGATCGCCTCAGCAGCGTTGGCGGGCGGCACGAAAATCACACTGGCATTCGCCTGGGTTTCGTCCATAGCCTCAGCAACGGAATCGAATACGGGGACGCCAAGATGCATCGCGCCACCCTTGCCCTGCCGGACACCCCCAACGATCTGGGTGCCACTGGCAAGTGCCCGCTCAGAGTGAAAGGTACCCTGCCGCCCCGTGATTCCCTGACAGATTATCCGGGTTGACCTGTCGATCAGGATGCTCACAACCCCCGTCCTGTGCGTGTTCTAAAGAGCCGCCTAGTGAGTTGTCCAATAAGCGATTCGGATCCAGCGAAAGACGCCGGAGGGGCGCGACGATCGACCGCCGCCGCAGCACCAGAGGCAAGATCAGACACAAATTGGATGGAAAGTCCTGAACGCTCTAATCTGGAAGTGGCGAGAGGCGCATTGGTTCCTGCTAATCGCATCACCACCGGTACGGTCACTGGCTGTTCAAGATTCGCGAGCAGCAGACCATCTGCAATGGTGTCGCAGCGCATAATGCCGGCACCGAAAACATTAACAAGCAGACAACGAAGTTTCGGATCTGATAAGACCAGGATAAACGCCTCTTTGACCCGACTAACCTCTAGCACTGGTGGCACATCCAGGAAATTGGCTGGGCGACCCCCGAGGTGGGACAACGCGTCCAACGTTGCCATTGCCAGTCCCGCTCCACTTGAAAACGTACCGATGTCACCGTCAAACTGAATAAAGTTAAAACCGTGTTTGGCGGCGACTTCCTCCGCCTTTGAGACCTCCGCTCGAGATGCCAACGCTGCCAACTTGGGTTGACGGAACAGTGCGTTGTCATCCACCGTCACCCGGGCGTCCAGCGCAACAAGTGAGTCGTTATCCCGAATCGCGAGAGGATTAATCTCGATCAAGGACAGATCGCAAGCCATGAAGAGTGCATGCAACTGCTGGATCAGCTGAGCGAACCCTACTTTCACTGCCGGCCTTAGTCCGAGTTGTGAAGCGATTTCCAGTCCAGGCTCCGCAGCGATCTGACTCCCAGCGCCGAGATTCGCTCGGACCAAGGTCTTTGGATCATCAGAAACATCGCGCTCTACCTGGCTACCACCCCTCATGCTTGCCAGACACACCGGCTCTCCACGCTGACCATCAATCAGGATCGCAACAAAAAGTTGAACGGAGGACTTGATCTCAGGCTCGATGTAAACCGCATTGATGGTCTCCCCCTTTCCCATAGTCTGGGGTGTGGCTAGGTGCGCACCCAACATGCCTGCCGCAGCACGGCCCACCTGCAACACCGTATCACTGAATTCAATACCGGAAAGATTCGATTCGCCCTCGACGCAGCCCTTCGCGCGCCCCCCTGCATGGATCTGAGCCTTGACTACCCAGGGACCCTCACCCAGCTCCCGGGCTGCATCGAGCGCGCGTTGCTCCGAAGTTGCAACCGCGCCCTCCAGCACTGGAATACCCCAGTCGCGCATCAACGCCTTGGCCTGATACTCAAATAAATACATTAATCTTTCTGCCGAAGGTGGGCCCACTTAAGTAAATGATCATCGCGATCACTGAACGTCCTGTGTCTGATCTACCTGGAGAACAAGTTTGCCAAAGTGCTCCGATGATTCCATCATCTGATGGGCTTTGCAGACATCTTCGAGCGGGAAAACCTGGTCCACCAACGGGATGATCTGTCGTTCCTTGAATAGATTCAGGACATCGTCGGCAAAGCGCGCAATGATTCGGGCTTTTTCCGCCAGCGGCCGTGGCCGCAGCACTGAGCCCACAATTTTTTGTCTTCGCACCATAAGCTGGGCGAGATTCAACTCTGATTTGACTCCCCCCATAACCCCAATCAGAACCAGAGTTCCGTTGATGGCAAGTGACTTGAGGTTTGAGGCCAGATAAGGCGCGCCGATATGATCCAGAATGACATCAACCCCTCTACCTTTGGTGAGATCTTTGATGACCGCGGCAAAGTCTTGGGACTGGTAATTAATCACATGGGTGGCGCCCAGCGCAGCAACGCGCTCTGTCTTTTTTGCCGATGCCGTCACAAAAAGCGGGCTATCGGGGTTTAGGGCCTGGCACAACTGAATAGCTGCTGTATTAACACCACCGCCACCGCCGTGAAGCAGTGCGCTTTGACCGTTTTCAAGCCCGGGGCACTGGAAGAGATTTAGGTGCGCCGTGATATAGGTTTCGCAGATACACGCCGCCTCTGCCCAACTCAACCTACCCGGTACGGGCATCAAATGACTCGCCCACGCGAGCGCGAGTTCAGCGTAGGCACCGCCACCCACAAGACCCATCACGCGATCCCCTTCCTGCCATTTCGTGACACCCTCTCCGACTGTCGCGATGATTCCTGCCACCTCGAGTCCAAGCACATCAGATTCCCCCTTGGGGGGCGGATAGTTACCCTCTCTTTGAACAATGTCCGGCCGGTTGACGCTGGTTGTAACCACTCGGATCAATACCTGACCCGCCCCAGGGACAGGATCTTCCCCCTCCCCAAGGTACAAAACGTTAGCGTCCCCATAAGATTTCTGTAGAACAACTTTCATTTCGCTCTCTCTTTCAGAAGTACCGAGCCGCAGACCGGTGTATGGGCACCTTTCCAAAAGGTCATAGCCGCCTGCTAAATGCCGAAGACAAGTTGGACTGTTTTGAGGCCGTAATTTTCAAGAAATTATGGTATACAATATACCATATTCAAAGTTTTCACACTCGGTGCTCGAGAAGATCAATGAAGGCCTACAAAAACGCCCATTTCCTAGACAGTGCCGATGCTCGACTCCTACGCATTGTTTCTGAATTCGTTGAACCGCAATCACGCTTTGCGCACCATGGCATTGGGGACACAATAGTTTTTATGGGCTCGGCGCGCACGCCCTCCCCGGAAAACGAACATCTAACTGATAAAGCCGACTCCGCATCTCGCCCGTTGTTGGAAAGCGCCTACGATGCCTGTCGCGAGCTTGCTCGGCGACTCACTGATTGGTCGAAGAGTCGCCCGGAAGA
>DPVA01000039.1:0-2883 GCA_003529705.1 Gammaproteobacteria bacterium
CCATATCCATATCCATATCCATCGCTAAGTCTGGTTTTAACCTAGGCAAAAAAGCCTTTTCAGTAGGGTATCCTATGTTGGCGCCATCCCGATTATCGGTCAGCGCGAAAATGCAGCTAGATAATGAATCGTGATTTACCCACCTGCCAGCACGACACATGATACTTTAGATCAGGCAGAACCCCGTTGATTGTGATACCAATCACATTTTCCCGTTACTTCCCTATATCTCTGGGTGTGTTGTTTGTAGCCTGAGTTTAGAGAGTACTAGTGCGGTAACCGATCAGCCAATGTTCTCGTCGAACGTGCGTATTGATCAGATTCCCCTAGTTCATAGGCAAAAGATGTCTACCGCTTAAACTTCAGAAAAGACTTTCTGAAGTGGGTCAAACGGCCTATTTTCACCAATTTTGGGAGGATTCGCCTAATTTAAGATCGGCAGGGAAAGTATTGGGCGACGATCGGTGCATTAGCCGCACTTGGAGTCGCCGCAGTTAAGGCAGGTCATGCAGCCATCCAGTAAAACAACCGCCTTGGTCTGACACTTGAGGCAAAGACGGGCTTCAGGGGGGAATGCCGTTGACTCACCAGTCGCATCGGAAACAGCGCTGGCCGAATGGCGATGGTTCTCGAACTCACGGCGTTTTTGGTCGATGAGTTTCTGTTGGTGTTCATCGAGGTCTTCGTCTCGGATCATCCCGATCATACGCATATGGCTGTCGATGGCATCACCGATCTCCGCGACCAGCGAAGGCGTGTATTTACCGCCGCGCTTGAAGTACCCGCCCTGAGGATCAAAGACGCTGCGTAGTTCTTCCACTAGAAAGGTTACGTCACCACCTTTTCGAAATACCGCCGAGATGATTCGGGTGAGCGCGACGATCCACTGGAAGTGATCCATGTTCTTGGAATTGATGAAAATTTCAAACGGCCGGCGCTTCTCATAGGGGGTCTGTGGATTCAGAACGATGTCATTGATCGTTACATAAAGTGCATGGTCTGAGAGCGGTGTTTTGATCTTATAGGTACTGCCGACCAGCATCTCAGGTCGTTCAACTTTTTCATGCATCTGCACCACATTGGTCGGCAGCCCATCGGGGTTGGCGACCAGGGTCGAGGCTTCCGCCGGCTCAGCAGCTGACTCTGTTGCATTGGGGGAGATCACCTCAAAATCAGAGATGGGTTTAGCAATCTTTATGGCCATGGGGTGATTTCCTGATTCGGCAGTCCGACTCAACGCCGTCAGAACTTGCCGTAATACCCCTCTTTGAGCGCATCAAAAAGATTGGCGGCGGTGTGCACTTCGCCATCGTATTCAATTTCTTCGTTGCCTTTAGCTTCGATCACCTCGCCATCGTCCAACGTGAAACGGTATGTGGTATTTTCAAGATCCTCTTCCTTGACCAGCACACCCTGAAAGACCTCGGGATTGAACCGAAAGGTTGTACAGCCCTTGAGTCCTTTCTTGTAGGCGTACATGTAGATGTCCTTAAAATCCTCAAAGGGGAAATCGGTAGGGACGTTAGCGGTTTTGGAGATTGAGGAATCAATCCACTTTTGGGCGGCTGCCTGAACATCGACGTGCTGACGGGGGTTGATGTCGTCTGCGCTGATGAAGTAGTCTGGCAAAGCGTTTGCTCCCTCACTGCCAGGTGTCGCATCCGCGTTTATCAGAGCACGATAGGCCAATAATTCATAAGAGAGTACGTCCACCTTCTCTTTGGTTTTGCGACCTTCACGAATGACATTTCGGCTGTAAAGGTGTGCAAAGGAAGGCTCAATGCCGTTGCTCGCGTTATTGGCGAGAGACAGGCTAATGGTTCCGGTAGGCGCGATTGAGGTGTGATGGCTGTAGCGGGCGCCATGTTCCGCGATCTGGTCAGTGAGTTCTGAATCAAATTGCTGCATATAGCGACTGTATTTGGCGATCAGCACGGAGCCGCGTACTCGATCTCCCACCTTATAACCGTCCTGAACCATTTCTGGGCGCTGAGTCAACATCTGCGCCGTTATCTCAAAGGTGTCGAGCATGATTGGCGCAGCGCCCTTTTCACGGGCAAGTTCAAGGCCTGTTTCCCAACCTACTTCTGCCATCTCACGAGCCACACGCTCCGTGAATTCGAGAGACTGCGGATCACCATATTTCATCTGCAGCATGGTTAGCGTTGAGCCCAGTCCCAGAAATCCCATGCCGTGCCGGCGCTTGTAGCGGATCTCGTTACCCTGCTGATCTAGCGGTAGGCCGTGGATCTCAACAACGTTATCGAGCATGCGTGAGAAGACACTGACGACCTTCCTAAAGCGCTCCCAATCAAACTTCGCAGCATCGGTAAACGGCGTCTCCACGAATCGGGTCAGGTTGACCGACCCCAGAAGACAACTGCCATATGGCGGCAGTGGTTGTTCGCCACAGGGATTCGTTGCACGGATATCCTCGCAGAACCAGTTATTGTTCATCTCGTTGATGCGGTCGATCAGGATGAATCCCGGCTCAGCATAGTCATATGTCGAGGCCATGATGAGATTCCAGAGACGACGCGCCGGAATTGCTCGATACACTTTGCAGGCGACTTCACCGGTCCCGTTGGTGCGGTAGCCTTCGGTTATCGGCCATTGACGCCAGACAATGCGCGTATCTTGCTCCGCAAGTTCAGACTCGTTGGCGGGAAATGCCAGTTCCCAGTCCTCGTCGTTCTGGACAGCCTGCATAAACCCATCCGTGATAAGGCAAGAGAGGTTAAATTGGCGGAGTCGGCCGTCTTCGCGTTTGGCGCGAATAAAGTCAGTAATATCAGGGTGTGTGATGTCAAAAGTGCCCATCTGGGCCCCCCGACGGCCCCCGGCCGAAGAGACCGTAAAGCACATGGCATCGTAGATATCCAT
>DPVA01000039.1:3182-3404 GCA_003529705.1 Gammaproteobacteria bacterium
GCACATGGCATCGTAGATATCCATAAAAGAAAGCGGCCCTGAGGTATAAGCCCCGGCACCGCTGACGAAAGCGCCTTTGGGTCGCAGGGTCGAGAATTCATAACCGATCCCGCAGCCTGCTTTCAGGGTGAGCCCGGCCTCATGGGTGTGTCCGAGAATGCCGTTCATTGAATCGGGAATCGTGCCTGATACCGTGCAATTGATGGTGCTGGTGGCAGGTTT
>DPVA01000070.1:0-10089 GCA_003529705.1 Gammaproteobacteria bacterium
CAAGTGCGCCAGCCAACCCAAATGCGTCAGCCAACGCTATCGGGTTGCCCGATTCGGCACGGATCGGCAGTTCGACCACCGCGGCATTGCCCAAGGGGCCAATGCTCCCGCCGTCGTTTCCACCCGCATTGACGGTGACGATATCAGACGACACCGCCAATTTAATTTCACTGAAATTTAAATCCTTAGGTTCCCCAACGAGTCGTCCCCGTACGTAACCACTAAACCCCGGGGGCACCTTTACGCCTAATGGTTTGGCCACGGCAGTGAGTTCACGAGTCTTGATTTCAAACGGCAGATCGATTCGAGCCGACTCTCCGAGCGGGCCGATGTTGCCGTTTGCCTCAATTTTCACTGCCTCCGTAATCAGTTGGATCTCAAGCCCACGCGCGTGCACATCGCCCGGATGCCCGCGAATCACACCAACCGCGCTACCGGTTCCGGTATAGGGAAATTCAATCCCATAGGACTTTGTGAGATCTCCAAGCATTTGGGTCTCGGCCTTGGCCGTAAATTCAATCCAGGGTTTTACGGCTCCGCCCAACCTTTCTACGTAGCCCTTCGCAGACAGACTCCCATGCTCGCCGGACGCGCTGACCACGACATCGTCGACTCTGAAATTACCAAGAGAACCTGTCAGGACACCTCGCGCCAGGGCGCTCGCCTTAAATGGCACCCGACCCTTGTAGAGGCTCACGAGATCGTGGAGCTGCTCGGTTTCAGCAAGGACCTCGAATCGGGTGGACGGCAACGGACCGCGTTGACGCGGCCCCACAAGACTGATGGATCCTGAAGCCGTAAACCGCAGCATTGATGAGCGCGTCGTGACATCAATATTCTCGAGGCGCAGGTCGTGGCCGGCCTGACCGCGCATCGTGGCACGCACCTGAGCGGTCCCACTAAAAAGACTTCTGGCTCGCTCTGTGAGTCCAGGCACGAACATGGCGACGGATCGAGTCATGTCACCGGTCTCAAGCAAAAGGCTGAGATCGGCTTGACCTCCTCCCATGAGGTCACTCACGGTACCATTCACACTCCCAGAAATCGTACCGAGGACAAGGTTCAAAGAAGCTTCGAGATCGTCATCCCCGACCAACATCAACGAACCCTGCAGCTCGAGGGCGCTTCCGTTCAGTCGACCAACGCTGGTAACGGCACTGTCACGAGCCCCCTCCGGCAGGATCAACTCCAGCTTATCCAACTCAAGGTCCTGATTGAGACGTGAATCTGGCCCGGAGTATCTAACCCGGCCCTGACGCACCAATATGTCACGCACAATCACCGGCGGTAGCGCTGACACTTTTTCATCAGATACCTGGACGAAACCAAAGTGCCAATTGGTTTGACCCTCTGGACCCGAGACCAGATTGATAGATGGCTCGTCCAATTCAAGCCTGTTGATGACCACCGTACCGGACAACAGCGACCATATCGCGAGTTCGACTTCACCATGCGTGAGACTCACCAATGGCAGGTCAGATACGTTTTCAGGACTCGATACCTGCAACCCCGAGATAGACAGTCGCGTGGTCGGCCATAGCTGGAAATCCAGCCTATCGGTGATGCTCACCTCCCGCTCGATCACCGAGCCCAGCCAGACCGCAACTCGGTCCCGATAACTGTCCCAGTTGAAGTACTGCAAAGCCAGCACCGGCAGGATCAGCAGTGCCACTAATAGTCCAACTGCCGATAAAATAAGGCGCTTTCGACTCATGATGCCCATAGCATAAGGCAATGCGTGTTCAGTCCGCCAGAACCACGGGCTTGCCGCCGAGATAATCCTGAGCCCAGACCACCGTTAATCCAGAAATTCAAACCTTACCTAAGCCTTTTGCACCGTAACCCAGATGCCATGACCCAATCTGTTGATGAAAAGAAACTCGGCAAGCGACTTCGACGTGAGACCGGACGCGCCATTCAGGATTTTCAGATGATTGGCGAGGGAGACCGCGTTATGGTTTGCGTTTCCGGAGGAAAAGACTCCTTTGTCCTACTGGACCTTCTGGAACAGCTGCGGCATCGAGCGCCGGTCTCATTTTCACTGCGCGCGGTTCATCTCGACCAGAATCAGCCAGGGTTCCCAGTGGAGACCTTACGGGAATATCTCGCGAGCCGCGAGATTCCCTTCGATATTGTTGATGAAGACACCTACAGCATAGTCAAACGTGTCATCCCTGAAGGAAAAACCATGTGTGGTCTTTGCTCAAGGCTTCGCCGGGGAATTTTATATCGCTACGCCTGCGACCACGGAATGAGTCGAATTGCTCTGGGGCATCATAGCGATGACATGATCGAGACCCTCTTTCTCAACATGTTCCATGGCGGGCAACTGAAGTCGATGCCGCCCAAGTTGCGCAGCGATGACAGGCGCAATGTTGTCATTCGACCGCTGGCCTATTGCCGTGAAGCCGATCTAGCACGTTTCGCGAAAATTAGAGAATATCCTGTTATCCCTTGCAATCTCTGTGGCTCACAGGATCATCTGCAGCGTCAGGCGATCAAGGCAATGCTGGCGGGCTGGGAGAAGTCGTGTCCCGGACGTATCGCTAGCATCTTCCGAAGCATTACGCAGGTGGCGCCCAGCCAACTGGCAGATCGTAGGCTGTTTGATTTTGGTGCGCTCGAGATCGAACCATCAAATCACCGCTGGCTTCCGGAGGGCGCAGTGACAAACGCCCAAGGCGACGTCGAAGAGCATATCCCTGGCGCTAAAGTTCGACCATAGAGGAGCACACATCTTGAACCCAGAATCGTTTAACTCCGGACTGATCCCATTTCTGGATGCCTCACCCAGTCCTTTTCACGCTGTCGCCTCTATGCAGCAGGCACTGCAGGCGAAAGGTTTTAGCGATCTCGACCCGACCGCGACATGGTCCGTCGGGAGCAGTGAAAAAGTCCTGATCACTCGCAACCATTCATCCCTGATTGCTTTTAGGACAGGCAAGGCACCGCTTGCGGACACAGGCATCCGAATGATCGGAGCCCATACTGACAGCCCCTGCCTGCGAATCAAACCGTCACCTGATGTCAGACGATCAGGCATGCACCAGCTTGGTGCGGAGGTCTATGGCGGTATGCTGCTCGCCCCGTGGTTCGATCGTGATCTTTCCATTGCGGGGCGCGTAACCTGCACAGATGTTGAGAGCCGCCGCCTCTCACTGCTGATTGATTTCGAAAGACCGATCGTCACGGTCCCAAGTCTTGCGATTCATCTCAATCGAGACATCCACAAGAACCGCACTATCAACCCTCAGAAGGAAGTCGTACCGATTCTATGCGATCTTGCGCACCAAAGTGGGTCAGGGTTTCACGGAATGCTGCTGGATCAGGTTCATCATCAACACCCGGGATCAAATGTGCAGGCGGTGACTGACTATGAGTTGAGTTGCTACGACACGCAAGGTGCACAGCAGGTCGGGATTAACGGCGATTATCTTGCGAGCGCGCGTCTGGATAATCTGTTGAGCTGCTATGCGGGTCTTCATAGCCTGCTGAATGCTGAAACCGAACAGTCTGTTCTGTTGGTCTGCAATGACCACGAAGAAGTTGGTAGCGCTTCGGCAGCCGGGGCACAGGGGCCTTTCTTGCGGACGGTGCTGGAGCGTCTTTGCGGCGACGCCGAAACCCTAGCCCGGGTGCTGGAGCGCTCCCTGCTGGTCTCAGTGGACAACGCCCACGCGCTGCATCCCAACTATGAAAACAAGCACGACCCAGAGCACCAACCGCGACTCAATGGCGGTCCTGTCATTAAGTTCAATGCCAACCAGCGCTATGCGACCAATAGCGCGACGGCCGCAACCTTCCGGCAACTCTGTACCCAGGCCGGCGTTCCGGTCCAGTCGATCGCAATGCGCAGTGATATGGCCTGCGGTAGTACTATCGGCCCGATCACCTCGACGGTTCTCGGTGTAGACACGGTGGATGTGGGTGCCCCACAACTCGGTATGCATTCGATTCGCGAGACCACCGGCTGGAAAGATCCAGTACTACTCTACCGAGTACTTCGACAACTTTTCGAATCTGACAAACTCTAATCCTTTTGCTGTGCTCTAGGAAACATCGAAAAAAGGTCGGGCGTAATCCCCGACTTTTTCTTTTAGTTTCTGAATGCTCCAGCAGTTTATACCGAAACCTCGACGCCCTTATGTTAGCGTGACTGATCGACGATGTAGTCAACCGCAAGTTTGACGCCATCATCGCTACGGTGCGCAAAACCGTCTTTTGGCGACATATTGCCCGTATTACCCTGCACCCGACGATGGCATGCTCGTGCATCAGATCCATCCCTTGAACAATGCGACCCACCTAGGCGTCCTTATCACCGACCTTTGGTACACCCGCGACCCCTGCACTATGGCAATGCCATGCAGCCGCTGTTATAGCTGGCTGCGCCGTCCGCCTGTACTGCTGTCGAAACTAAACCCATCAGTGCGAGACTGATCAGGACAAGTTTTTTGTCGTCTCGCTCCTTAATGTCAATATTTTGCCGCCGAAGAATGGATTGGTGAGCCACGAGAATTCTGTGCTGCTGGAATTTTATGGTCTGCCCTCTTTTACAGTCTCCGGAATCTGCATCACAACTCCCGGGTCGTATGAAAAACAACTTCGGGCCAACGTTCCTCCGCGAGGCGAAGATTGGCGAGGTTGGGTGCTAGATAAGTCAAGGCGCCCGACGCATCCAGGGCAAGATTCTGGGCTGCCTTATTTTTTAGCTCCTCCAGCCGTGGCGCATCTTCGCTGTCGAGCCAACGAACCGTGGCGACCGGCGCCGCCTCAAAACTGCAGTCCACGCCGTATTCATGCTTAAGGCGGTGCGCGACCACATCAAACTGAAGGATACCCACTGCACCCAAAACCAGATCATTACTCAGCATCGGCCGGAATACCTGAGTCGCACCCTCTTCACTCAACTGGTCGAGACCCTTGTTTAATGCCTTGGCCCTTAGCGGATCCGCCAGACGTACCCGTCGAAAAAGCTCTGGTGCAAAACTGGGAATACCCAGAAATTTGAGATCTTCACCCACCGTGAAGGTATCACCGATCTGGATCGTGCCGTGATTATGCAGCCCAATGATATCTCCAGCCACCGCACCACTCGCCGATTCCCGTCGGGCCGCCATGAAGGTGATGGCATTATGCAGTTGCATATCACGGCCTGCACGCACATGCCGAACCTTCAGACCTTTGCGAAAACTGCCTGAGGTGATCCGAAGAAAAGCAACCCGATCGTGGTGGGCAGGGTCCATGTTGGCCTGGATCTTGAACACGAATCCAGTAAACAATGATTCGCTGGCATCGACGGACCGAGTCCTAGACGTTCTTGGCAAGGGCGATGGCGCATAGTCGACGAACGTATCGATCAGTTCGTCAGTGCCCTCTTGGTTCAGGGCTGATCCAAAAAAGACGGGCGTCAAATGCCCAGAGAGATAGGCGTCACGGTCAAAAGTATTCGAGGCGGCCTGCAGCAGTTCGATCTCTTCTCGCAACGCCCGCACATCGTCGGCCACCACTGCGTCAAGTTCGGGATTATCCAGACCCTGGATCATCCGGGCTGCGGCGCCACCTGACCCCGTGCGATCAAACAGTGAGATCGTGTCATCCAGAAGCCGATACACCCCACAAAAATGTCTGCCGGATCCAAGCGGCCATGTCACCGGGGCACAACTGATGTTGAGTACCGACTCAATCTCGTCGAGCAGTTCAACCGGATCCCGACCTTCGCGATCCATCTTGTTCACAAAGGTCATGATGGGCGTATCCCGCAGACGGCAGACGTCCATCAGTTTAATCGTTCGCTCTTCGACACCCTTGGCCGCATCAATGACCATGAGTGCTGAGTCCACTGCCGTCAGCGTGCGATAGGTATCCTCTGAGAAATCAGCGTGGCCGGGTGTATCCAGCAAATTCACAATGAAGTGCCGGTACTCGAACTGCATTACTGACGAGGTAACCGAGATACCCCGCTCTTTCTCGAGTTTCATCCAGTCCGAGGTGGCGTAACGACCCGTCTTGCGCGCGCGCACCGTTCCTGCTTCCTGGATAGCGCCACCGTAATGGAGAAACTTCTCGGTGAGAGTAGTCTTGCCCGCGTCCGGGTGCGAGATGATGGCAAAGGTACGTCGCCGCTGTACCTCGCCCAGATGATCCGACATAAAACCGTGACCGCTGGGATGAAACGACGGCGGATTATAACGCCCGCGGAGAGCGCGCTCGAGATAACATTCCCCGATGCCACAAACCCCCAATGGGGCATGATGTGGAGGTATCGCTAATATTCCTCCCGTTTCCGACTATCTTCCGCGCTATGGCTGGGACGAAAAGACTGGGAAAATGGCAAGGGTATCTGGGGGTTATAACGATCGAAATCGTGGGAGCGCCGGCGACGAATCCGGTGCATCCGATATCGGGTATTCCATCTGCTTCTATTCAAGGCACTTTCGATTCCCTACGAGATCGGAGCGTCCATTCTAACGGGCAGAAATCCGCACTCAAAGGGGATTTGAACATCTGAAGTGCCTGCTCTGGGCACTACAACATCTCGACATACGGCATAATGCTGCATGTATTGATTCGAATTCTACGTATGGAATTTTCTACTGGTGAATACCTAACCACCCGCGAGGTAGCAAAACTCCTGCGGGTCAAAGAGCGAAAGGTTTACGACCTCGTCGCCCGAGAGCAGATTCCCTGCACCAAAGCCACCGGAAAACTGCTTTTCCCCAAGGCTGCGATCGGGAATTGGCTGGCATCAAACCGAACCGGGCCAGACACTGTGGGCAATCAGGGTACCGCACCGAACGTTATTCTGGGAAGTCATGACCCTCTACTCGAGTGGGCATTGAAAAAATCTGACTGCGCCATTGCTAGTCATTTCGGCGGTAGTGTCGATGGACTTGAGCGATTCGCTCAAAAAAATGGCATCGCCACCGGCCTGCACATCTACGAACCGGAGACTGATGGATGGAATATCGATTCAGTTCGGCAGCGCTTCAACGGTCAGGACATCGCTCTGGTTGAGTTCTGCTGGCGCCAACGAGGACTCATCGTCCAGCCCGGCGAGGAAAATACCATCACCGGAATTTCCGACCTGCCCGGCCGGCGCATGGTCAAACGTCTCGCCGGTACCGGCAGCCAGCTACTGCTCGATCAGTTGATCCGACGTGAAGGCATCTCGCCGTCCACTATCGACTTCTCTATCGAGGCGCATACCGAAACCGAGGCGGCCTCCGCTGTTCTGGAGGATCTGACCGATGCAGCATTCGGGCTCAAAGCCCTGGCGGAGCGCTATCGACTCGGTTTTGTACCTATTATCCAGGAACGTTTTGACCTTTTGGTATATCGACGGTCTTGGTTTGAGCCTTCGCTACAAGCCTTAGCGCAGTTCTGTGCCTCGCCGGATTTTTACACCAAAGCCAAGTCTCTAGCAGGCTATGACACCCGAGGATTGGGCACGGTCCACTTCAATGGCTAAGACACCGCTTCCGAGGATTAAACACGTTCAGCGTGAAGCGTTCGGAAAGAATAACTGCTGACCCGCGCGTCTGAAACTCGCTATTGCATTCTGACCTTCTTCACCGATCATCCAGTCAATAAAGGTTTGTCCAGCCTGGGCGTTGACGTGCGGGTGCTTCTTTGGGTTGACGAGGATGATGCCGTACTGGTTAAAAAGTGGTGGATCATCTTCATATAAAACCTCCAGTCCTTGCTTGTTCGCAAAACCAATCCAGGTCGCCCGGTCGGTCAGGCAATACGCATTCATGCCCACCGCTATGTTCAAGGTCGCGCCCATCCCCGAGCCCGTCTCACGGTACCAGTCCCCGCTGGAGTCGGATGGATCAATACCGGCCACACGCCATAACGCTAACTCTTTTTTGTGTGTACCTGAATCATCACCCCGCGAGGCAAAAAGGAGTTTTTCATTGCTGATACGCGTGAGGGCATCGCTGATACTCTGGGCCTTTAGGAGTGCCGCTGGGTCGACTGCTGGACCCACCAGAACAAAATCGTTGAACATGAGATCAAAGCGCTTCACCCCCCAACCCTCCTCGACAAACTGCTTCTCGTCAGATTCGGCGTGGACCAGCAGTACATCACCATCACCGCGGATAGCATTCCGGATCGCTTGCCCTGTACCCACCGCAACCACGTGAACTCTAATTCTGTGCGCCTTCTCAAAGAGAGGAAGAATGTGATCGTAAAGACCGGAGTTGGCGGTTGAGGTGGTCGACTGTACAACGAGCGTATCGAGGCCAGCGTTCACAGCAGGGGGAATACAAGTGAGTAACACCGCTGCCAGCATGGCGTAGTACCGCATAAACCTTTTTTGGTCGCAGTAAAACTTGGCCTGCAAAATGCGTCGATACTTGTCGCGAATTTCCCGGCTTTTCATTTTTCAGTAGGTCCTCGTGCCATTCTTACCGAAGGTTTCAGTTGGCCGGAAGAAGGCCAGCAGAAAATTGACCATCAGTGCCAGCAGCATCAAGATAATGCCTAGGGCCATGGCCAGTTCCAGATTTCCTTTGGAGGTTTCAAGGGCAATCGCGGTCGTCATGACTCGGGTCAGGTGATCAATGTTCCCGCCGACGATCATCACGGCACCGACTTCCGAGATAGCCCTGCCAAACCCAGCAAGGCAGACTGTCATCAGCCCGTACCGCCCTTCCCAGAGCAGGGTCATAACCCGTTGCCTCAGACAAATGGAAATTGACGCGAAATACTCTGCGTACTCTGAGTTCAATTCCTCGATAGTCTGACGGGCGAGTGCAATAACAATCGGTGTAATCAGGAGCGTTTGGGCAATCACCATTGCGGTGGGGGTATACAGCAGCCCAAAGACACCAAACGGACCTGTGCGGGATAAGGCAAGATAGACCAGCAGTCCGATGACCACTGGCGGCATTCCCATCAACGAATTGCTGATCACGATAAGGCCGAGCCGGCCTGGAAAACGACCGATGGCGATGGCCGCTCCCGCCGGGAGCCCAATCAGCAAAGAGAGTCCCACCGAAAACAGACTGACCTTAAGAGAAAGCCCGACGATCTCTAGTAGATCCGCATCGAGAGTCCCGATCAAAGAGAAAGCGATGGAAAATGAGATCGTTATTTCATGCATAAATATGTTTTTTTTACATATTTATTGGGATATTATGTAATTTATACCTATTGTCAAATTTCAATCAGAAAACCTTTTCCTAGAACGCAACGTCTGGCGGCGCCTGGGCACCAACCGGCTCTGCACGAAGATCGTGAGCGTCGTAACCTGTAATTTTGACGTCAACGCGTTGACCCGGAGAAAAAGTCGCTGAACCGGCTAGGCGGATCACTCCGTCCACCTCTGGTGATTCAGCATAACTACGCGCAATCGCCACATCACCTTTCACCTCGTCAATCACAACCTCCGTCCGTGACCCGACCCGGTTACGCAGACGGCTCTCCGAAATCTCGGCTTGAGCCTGCATAAGGGCTTCAAGACGCTCCTGCGCCAACGACGGATGCACCGGATCCGGTAAGTCATTGGCACGCGCACCGGAAACCGGAGAATAAACAAAACATCCAACCCGGTCGAGTTGCGCCTCCCGAATGAACGTCAGCAACTCCAAAAAGTCTTCTTCCGTTTCGCCGGGAAAACCTACGATGAACGTACTGCGGATGGCGATCTCGGAACAATGCTGACGCCACGACTCAATCCGCGCAAGGTTGCCTTCTGTATTTGCTGGTCGTTTCATCATCTTCAGAATACGTGGGCTGGCGTGCTGGAAAGGCACATCTAGGTACGGCAGCACCAATCCGGCGGCCATCAGCGCAATCAGGTCATCGACGTGCGGATAAGGGTAGACATAATGCAACCGCACCCACACCCCCAACTCGCCCAGCGCTCTCGCTAGGCTGTACACATCCGGGCGCAATGCACCTCCTGTCAGGAGATCTGCCTGTTTTTTCAGGTCGACCCCGTAGGCGCTCGTATCCTGCGAAACCACTAGCAATTCTCTCACCCCAGCTTCAACCAGTTCCCCCGCTTCTGTCAGTACATCACTCGGATTACGACTGGCGAGACGTCCACGCATGGTCGGGATAATGCAGAAACTGCAC
>DPVA01000070.1:10398-10663 GCA_003529705.1 Gammaproteobacteria bacterium
CGGGATAATGCAGAAACTGCACTTATGGTTACACCCTTCAGAAATCTTGAGGTACGCGTAATGCCGCGGCGTCAATTTGACGCCACCGGGCGGCATAAGATGATAGAGCGGTTCCTGCAAGGGTGGTGCCTTTGCGTGCACGGCCGACATCACCTCTGCTGTGGCTTCAGGTCCCGTGACCGCCAGAAGGCCGGGAAACTTCTGCTTAAGCATTCGAGCCCGTACGCCCAGGCACCCCGTCACAATTACCTGGCCGTTGGCGCTC
>DPVA01000021.1:0-1963 GCA_003529705.1 Gammaproteobacteria bacterium
ATTCAGCGTGTTGGGCAGTTTGCGCTCCCCGCGCGGTGCGGAGATTCCATCGAAGGGATTGATCTTAGCCTGCTTCTCCCGTAACAGATACCGATAACAAGATCGGGCTGCTGACAGGGTTCGGCCAATCGAGCGGCTCGACAGACCTGCATGCCTCAGGCCAGCGGCGAAAAGCCTGGCCTGAGACGGCGCCAGTTTTCTAAGACTGGCAATACCCCGTTCTGACAGGAAAGCGTTCAGGCGCGAAAGATCCCGCTGATACGCGGACACAGTGTGTTCCGACAACCGCCGTTCATAACGCAGGTGCTCAATAAAGGCCTCTATCGTTTTATCAACAGCTGACATGGCGAGTAATCAGGAAAGTCCAAGGCGGATACAGCTAGCCCCAATGAGTCCGGCCAGTCCTTCAAGCAGAATGGTGTCCATATCAGGCCGATAGTGCTCAGGATCGCCTGACACCAGAATAATCCACCCGAGCGGTTTATTGCTGCGGCCCACCACCGGCAGCACAGCACAGGATGCCGCCTGCGCGACACTCGTCGGGTCCAGCAGGCCTGCGGTTTCATCAGACAACGGGGCTTCCAGCAAACAGGCTTTCCCGGATAACCGACGCATCACCAGAGCGGCGTTCTCGTTATCATGCGGCACCAACGCGCCGATGGGGATAGCGTCTTGCCCAGTGTGATCGGTGAACTGCATCACCGCAGTCACCAAACCAAATTCCGCTTGTAACACCCGAGGCACCGCATGGAGCAGTTCGGTCATATCGCGCGTACGGGCGATCCGTTCAAAACATCGTTGAAGGCGCTGTTGCAGCCGAGAGTTTTCCTTGGCCTTGTCAATCAGGCTGGAGAGCCGGTTCTTTTCGATACTGAGCTGGTCGCGCAGCACGCCCACCTGTCGCTCCAACAACGACACCGTCCCACCGCGTGAAGAGTGCGGCACGACCAGTTCACTCAGCAGGGCAAGATGGCGCTCAAAGAAATCTGGGTGGGTGCGGAGAAAGTCTGCCACTTCGCTTTCGTCCATACTCGTGCCTGCATTTTTGCTCACGCCTTCAGAGGGTTCCATGTTATTGCGTCAGCCAGAGACCGTCGAAGACTCGCTCAGTGGGGCCAGACATGAAGATCGGACCCTTGCCCGGCCAAACGATCTCCAACGCCCCACCGGGCAGGGTCACATTGACACTGTCATCGATCAGGTCCCAACGGCGACAGACGGAGACTGCGGCACAAGCCCCGCTACCACAGGCCAGCGTCTCGCCCACACCTCGCTCCCAAACCCGCAGTTTGAGGTGGGTGCGGTCCTTGATCTGAACGAAACCGACATTGGTACGTTCTGGAAAGTCAGGGTGATGTTCGATCGCTGGACCCGTCTCGGTCACCGGAGCTTCATCGATATTATCAACCAATAGGACCGCGTGAGGATTTCCGATCGAGGCAACCCCGATGCGCAAGACCTGGCCAGCGACCGACACCGAATAACCGCCACACGCCTCCTTGGCCCGGAAAGGAATCTTTTCTGGCTCAAAAACTGGCTCAGCAAGCTCAGCGCTTACCTGATCCCCGATGCCAGCTGACAGGGTAAACCGGGTACTGATCGTTTCGATTTCAAGATCCGCCTTTTCCGTCAGGCCCTGTTCCCTGACAAAGCGGCTGAAGCAGCGGGCACCATTACCGCACTGGCCAGATTCACTACCATCGGTGTTATAGATACGCATGAAAAAGTCCACTCCACTAGCACAGGGCTCAGCCACAATCAATTGATCGCAACCAACACCATGGTGACGGTCCGCTATCCGGCGGATTACTTCAGGGCTAAGGGTGAGAGACGTGCTGACCCCGTCGAGCATAACGAAATCGTTGCCCAGCGAGTGCATTTTGGTGAAACGAAGCGTGTCCACTGTATTTTTGAGGACCAAAAGTTCCGGGGGCTCGGGATCACGCTCATTATAATCCCGCGG
>DPVA01000021.1:2297-2754 GCA_003529705.1 Gammaproteobacteria bacterium
GCCTGCCGCCCGAAAATACTGCAGTCGCGGACTAATTTTCTTCGGGTGGACAAAATTGTAGCCAATCGACCTTGGGATCGGCCATGGCCACAAACCAGGGGTTGAGGATGTTCTTCTTGTTGTAACTGAGTTCGGCGCCATCGCAGTCGACCAGTCGCCCTCCGGCTTCGGTGAGCACACAGTGCGAAGCACAGGTGTCCCACTCAGAGGTAGGTGCAAGACGCGGGTATACGTCGGCGTTGCCTTCAGCAACCACACAGACCTTCAGCGCGCTACCCATACTGACAATAGCCGGATCACATCCGCTTTTGGCAGCCAGCGCATTGCGAAAGGCTGTCACCGCTTCGCCCGCGTGTGAACGGCTGGCGACCATCCGGGGCTGGGCAGAATTGTAGGCGTTGACCCGGATCGGCTCAGGCACCCCCCCGACCTGTTGGCGCCAGGCACCCTGCCCCTG
>DPVA01000021.1:3062-3215 GCA_003529705.1 Gammaproteobacteria bacterium
TTGGCGCCAGGCACCCTGCCCCTGGGCTGCGAAATAACACGACCCAGAACTCGGACAGAAAACTACACCCAGTATCGGTCGGCCTTCGTCTGCCAGACCGATATTTACGGTGAACTCCCCATTGCGGCGAATGAATTCCTTGGTGCCATCCAG
>DPVA01000021.1:3522-4134 GCA_003529705.1 Gammaproteobacteria bacterium
TTCCTTGGTGCCATCCAGTGGGTCTACCAACCACACCCGAGAACATTCAAAGCGTCCTCCGTCATCGATATCTTCAGACTCTTCTGAGATAATCGGAGTTTCGGGCGTCAGGGCCTGTAGTTTCTCAACAATGATGTCGTGCGCCCGATGGTCGGCAGTGGTGACCGGCGATCCGTCGGCTTTTTCAATGATTTCGTACTCACGCTCATAGACCTCCATGATCGCCGTACCGGCCAAACGGGCGATCTCTACGACGGCTTCGATCTGTACGCCAGCGGTACTCATGAGTTGATCCGCTCAGCGGTCAGGTAGGTTGCGAGAATACTGCGGGCATCGGAAAAATCCACTCGCTCGCGCAGTGCAGGCAGGTCTGACAGCCGCCATAACCTGGTCTGAAGCGCTTCCGGCTCGTCTCCCGGCAATGGCGAGGAAAACAGCTTCTGTGCGAGGAAGATATGGGTACGGTAATTCGAATAGGCGGGCGTCAGTGAGACTGTCGCCAATGCCTCCATACTGCCGGCATCAAAACCCGTTTCCTCCCGAAGTTCCCGGTGCGCCGCCTGCTGAGCCGTCTCGCCCGGGTCAATCCGGCCTTTGACGAAACTGAGTTCG
>DPVA01000021.1:4429-5048 GCA_003529705.1 Gammaproteobacteria bacterium
CGGCCTTTGACGAAACTGAGTTCGTAGCGTTCCACACCCACAGCGTATTCACGGATCAGCAGAAGTTCCTGATCAGTCTGCATTGGCACCACCATTACCGCGCCCTCCCCCTGGCCGACTAGCCGTTCGAAGCAGGTCTCGGTGCCGTTAGAAAAGCGAAGGTCCACCTGCTCAATGGAAAACAGCCGGCTAGTGGCCACTCGGGTCGTGTTCAGAACTTCGGGCAAGGTACTCATCACTACAGTGGTCACCCGAAACGGGAGGTGACAGCAGATTAACGCAGGCCGTCAGGCCGCACAACCTCCTGGCTCTGACGGATCGAGACCCGTTCGTCTTACCCGACCACGACGCTAGAATAAGGCGATCATTCCCTAACTGCCGGACGTTGCCACCGGTCTCTTTCAGACAGCCTATGGTCGACTGGAATCACATTGAGTCTATATTTCTCGATCTCGACGGCACATTGCTTGATTTGCGCTTCGATAACTATTTCTGGGTCGAATTTATTCCCGAACACTACGCACAGCATAACCAACTAGTGCCCGAAAAAGCACGCGCTGAGATCCTAGCCCGGATGAGGGCGTTGCGCGGCACGCTCGACTGGTACTGCACAGACTTC
>DPVA01000064.1 GCA_003529705.1 Gammaproteobacteria bacterium
GTCATGGCCTTCGTGGTCGTCATGATCGCCAAAAACCGGACCCTCCCGATAGGAGAGCTGCAGCACCCCGTCGACTTTAGACAGATCCAGAGCATCGGCAGAAGCGGCGACTGTTTCAAACAACGGTTCCATCCACGGCGTCATATCGTGCCCCAGATAGACCACAAGGTTCGCTTCCTGCAGTGCTTTAGCTTCTGACGGACGCATCGCATACTCGTGGGCCGAAGCATTTTGCGGAATCAGCAACCCCGGCTCTCCAACCCCATCCATAACCATAGCAACCAGAGAATGTATCGGTGCAATATCGGTGACGACGCGAGGAAGTTCAGCTTTAAGCACCCCGCTCCAGAGGACTACTGGCAGCGCCAGCGCGGCAAAAAAGATGTTTTTCTTTATTGGATTCATCATGGGAACCTAGTCTTTGGTGATCAGAAATATATTTTGAATGTTATATCATAACATATTTGCTCAAAAACGTGAGAATTCTCAAAGGTCCTACCGGTGCTCACAAACAAAGGGTGATAATTGCGGTGTTCACGAGGTGCGCCTTTATTTATCGGTGTGCCATAACTTATAGATAGGAGAAAGACTTAGGTGGCAATTGAAGAAGGAAAAAAGGCTCCGGCGTTTACGCTGGAAAATGAAAAAGACGAGAAAGTGCGGTTGGCCGACCTTGCGGGGAAATGGGTAATTCTGTACTTCTACCCCGAAGACGATACGCCCGGCTGCACGATTGAGGCTCGTGACTTCACCAGCGATCTCAAGGCGCTCACAAAGCTAGGTGCAACTGTGATCGGCTGCAGCCCGGACTCCGTTGAATCCCATCGGAAATTCATCAACAAGTACAAGCTGCGTATCAGCCTATTGTCGGATCCCAGCCATAAAATGATGAGCCGCTACGACGCCTGGGGCGAGAAAAACATGTACGGCAAAATCTCTCAAGGCGTTATTCGATCGACTGTGCTGATTGATCCCAAAGGCAAGGTCGTCAAACACTGGCGAAGAGTGAAGGCCAAAGGTCATGCCCAGGCCGTGCAGAAGTTTCTTGAAGACATTCAGTCTGGAGAGTCGGCGTAGGCTTGGCGATATTCGAGCAGCTTCATCAGGCACTCAGCGCAAGGGACGCAAAAGCCTATGTGAATCTGTTAGACGACGGCTACCACTTTATACGTCACCGCTCCGGGACCGTACTGAACAAATCCGAGATGGAAGCGCTGATCTGTTCTATGATGGATTCAGAAACCTTTCGCTGGCCGCAGGATGTGCGATATATTTACGAGAATGATGAAATACTCGTGGAACACCACATCGCAGATTCTGCGGACGGCAACACGGAGGCCGTCCTCGCCGTGCACATCATCAAAGATGGAAAGATCATCCGGACCGAAACTGGCGCAACGTCAATCGATGCCTGATGCCCCATGGCATCAACGCCCTACCAATAGCTGAGCGCCTCTCGGTAAAGCATCTTTAGATCAGCCTCTTCGACCGCAACAGGCGCTACCAGCAGCAGTCGCTGCTGCGCTGTTGCTGCCTTGGCCAGTCCGTCGACCGCATCTTCGGTAAAACCCACCCCGCCTATGCCATTGGGCGCTCCGGTCGCGCGCATCATTTTCTCTAGGTGCTGCGCAAGGACCGTGCCTGCATCAGCGGGCTCGGCGTCTCCCGTATCAGCGCCCAATAGTTGCGCGCCTTCGGTATGCCGCTCGGGACAGCCTGGCGCAGTAAACCGATAGGCCGCCGGGGCATTCACGATCACAGACATCCCATGTGGGCAGATTGGCTCATCTTCAGGATAGCCATCGGGGAAGTAGTTTTGCACCCGGCCCGAGACAGGATACGACATCGCGTGCGGAAGATGGCAGCCGGCATTGCCGAACCCCACCCCTGCTAACGTGGCGGCGTACATCATGGCATGCCTTGCCTCATGATCAGCGGCCTCATTGACCGCCCGTACAAGATACCACCCTGCCTGACGCAGGGCCTCCCGACACAGGGTATCACTGAAGGGATTGGCGCCCTGGGGCATCGGCCGGCCGGAGATACTTTCGGATCTTGGACGACTGGTAAAAGGCTTGGCTGTAAGCGCTTCCAGCGCATGGCTGATGGCGTCAAAACCGGTGGCGGCCATCACAGTCGCGGGCAACGACTCGGTCCAGCGCGGATCGATAATGCCACGATCCGGCAACATGGCCCGGGATGAAATACCAGTCTTGGATTTCATTTCCAGGAGATCAAAAACTGCGATGCCGGTGCTTTCGCTTCCGGTACCGGCAGTGGTGGGACATGCCAGATGCGGCCGAAGTGGGCCAGGGACTGCGAGGCCCTGCCCGATCGGCGCATTGACATAGTCCATGAAGTCCCCTGGGCAGGTGCTGTACAGATTCGCGGCTTTGGCAGTGTCGATCACTGACCCGCCACCGATCGAAACAAAACCATCAAAGGCGCTGCTCTTGGCAAACGCAGCAGCATCTCTAAAGGATATGTCGGTAGGTTCTACGCGAACTTCATCGTAAATAACCGCCTCGACGCCCTCGCAGCACAATGCCTCAATCGCCTCTTGAAAAAGCGGCAGGGACGCCACGAGTCGATCCGTGTAGACCGCAGCACGGCGGATACCGAGGGCCCGCGCCTCCTGACCCAGTTCCTGGAGTACACCACAGCCATAGCGGATACGCGTAAGGTCGGCCGAGAAAACCTGCTCATTGCCCGGAGTCAACTGATAGTGATGACAGCAGTTCATGATGCGACAGCGGCCCCCCGCTACCGTTCAGGATTTCTGTGACTTCGTAAGCGCCTGATCAATATCCCAGAGTATATCGTCCAGCGTTTCGAGCCCGACCGACATACGAATCATATCCGGGGTGACTCCAGCGCTGGCCTGCTCTTCCTCGTTCAACTGACGATGGGTCGTGGATGCGGGGTGGATCACTAGGGTTTTGGCATCTCCAACATTTGCAAGATGACTCAGAAACTGTGCATTTTCGATGAAACGGACACCCGCCTCTTGGCCACCCTTGATGCCAAAAGTCAGAACCCCGCCTGCGCCTTTGGGCAGATACTTATTCGCAAGGTCGTGATATGGATTATCCGGCAAGCCGGCGTATTTGACCCATGATACAAAGGGGTGATCGTTCAGGAATTTCGCTACCGCCAGGGTGTTGCTGCAATGCCGATCCATACGAAGCGGCAGGGTTTCAAGGCCCTGAAGAAAAAGAAACGCACTCAACGGACTCATCGTTGGGCCAAGGGTGCGAAGGGTCTCCATGCGCGCCTTAGTGATGAAGCCAAAATCCCCGAAGGTTTCGTAGAAGCGGATACCATGATATCCCTTAGACGGCTCGGTCATACCGGGAAACTTGCCGCTATCCCAGGGAAACTTACCCGACTCCACAATTGCGCCGCCAATCGAGGTGCCATGACCACCGATCCACTTGGTCACCGAATGCACCACCACATCCGCCCCGAATTCAAAAGGCCGGCAGAGGTAAGGAGTCCCGAAGGTGTTGTCCATCACTAGCGGGATATCCGCGTCATGCGCAATCTTCGCAACCGCTGAGATATCTAGAACATTGTTCAGCGGGTTGCCGATGGTTTCGGCATAAACTGCCTTGGTGGCCGGTGTGATCGCCCTGGCAAAATTTTCAGGATCGTCTGGATCAACGAAATGGGTGTGGATACCCATCCGGCGAAAGGTATAGTCGAATTGTGAATACGTCCCACCATAGAGCGTACTCGCGGCAACCAATTCGTCACCCGCCTCCAGCAGGGTGAGTAATGCCACCATCTGAGCCGCCATGCCAGACCCGACTACTAGTCCCGCCCGACCGCCCTCCAGCGTTGCAAGCCGTTCCTCCAGCATTGCATTAGTCGGATTGTTTATCCGGGAGTAGACATTGCCAAATGTCTGAAGGTTGAAAAGGCTCGCCGCATGATCCGTAGTATCAAAGACATAGGACGTAGTCTGGTAGATCGGCGCCGCACGTGATCCCGTAGCAGCATCCGGTACCTGGCCCGCATGAAGACAAAGGGTCTCAAAACCAAATTCTCGGTCACTCATAACGTTTTTCCAAGGAAATTCCCAATTTTCAATAGACCAGCCATCGGGGTCGTTTAGCCGAAATCACCTTGGTGGTTACGCCGAAGAGATTGAGCCCCCCGAGCAGCCGCCCGTGCTCGATCTTGACACACCGGTCCATTACCACGGCGAGGCCTCCCTGCTCCGCGATCAATTTAGCTCCATCATTGATCACCCCAATCTGAAGCCAGAGCACTTTCGCACCAATACCAACTGCACTCTTAGCAACCTCTGTCGCAGCCTCGGGTTTTAGAAAGACATCAACAACTTCGACACCAATCTCCTTGGGTATAGCCTCCAACGAGGGATAACAAACTTCGCCCAAGACCTCGTCATAGTTCGGGTTCACCGGAATAATTCGGTACCCATGATCCTGCATGTACTTCGCCGCGAAAAAACTAGGCCGCCACCAGTTCGCCGAGAGCCCGACTACCGCGATAACTTTACGTTCAACCAGAATACCGCGAATGGTTTCGATGTCAGCTGACATTTAACTTATTCACCTAACTTTCTTAAAAAAAATATCATAACTCAATCCTACCGGAAAGGAACACAGCCGACCTTCATACGAAATTATGGGCTTTGGGCAGATGCCCAGTGACCAGTTAATGCGAGACACCAACTACGTGCCAAATCGTTTCTCCGAGGAAAAAATATTACCTTTTTAAAGGTTATGTTGTTTTTAATAGACCCTATAACTTATAACTTATAATATTTTTTTTCAGACACACTCGTGAAAAAGTTATATAAAGTATATGTTGGTACAGACACCGTAATCGTTTCGGGAAACCATCATCAATCACTCATCAAAACACTGGCTCCTGATCATCGGGGTTACCTCGAGCGTAATTCTCTGGTACGGCCTTGTTCAGTGGACACCGTTTACTTCATTCAACCGCTTACCTGACCCGTTGTCCGTGATCCTCGAATGGACTTCTACCGACCCTGACTACGGTCTGTCAATATTCACCAAAGACTACTACCTGCATATTCTTTACAGCACCTATCGGGCAACCGTGGCGTTCGCTCTCGCCGTTATTCTAGGAGTACCACTCGGGATAATGATGGGTTGGCGGGCCAACTTCAACGCCTACGCCGGAGCACTTCTTGACTTTCTCCGCCCAATCCCGCCTCTGGCATGGGTCCCAATCGCCATCCTGATCCTTCCAGGAGATGAGCCAGCGGTTATCTTTGTTACATTCCTCGTAGCTTTTTTCGCCACGACGCTAAACACGCTTTTAGGGGTTCGATCGATCGACCCAGATTTTTTTCGGGCAGCTGAGTGTCTCGGCGCAAATGCCCGAGATGTTTTGAGAGACGTTATCGTCCCCGGCGCCTTACCCACTATCTTTACTGGATTACAGATTGCAATGGGGGCCGCCTGGTTTTCTCTTGTTGCAGGAGAGATGATCGCGGCCCAGTACGGCCTTGGTTTCATGATCCTCGAGTCATATAACCTTGTGCAATATCCCACAATCGTCATCATGATGGCTACCCTCGGAATTGTCGGTTACTCCAGTAGTGCCGTCATTCGACTCGTAGGGAAAAAAATGATTCGCTGGCGGGAACAGGCGACTGGGATGGGACTAGAGGCAAAAGCGCAATGAGCGAAGCCGGGTTCATATCGATCTCCAGTATCAGGAAAGTCTACGATCCCGAGGGTGCATCGGTGCACGCGCTAGAAGACTGTTCCTGCGAGATCCCTTCCGGGAAATTTATCGCCATGGTCGGACCTTCGGGATGCGGCAAAAGCACCCTACTGAATATGATTGCAGGTTTTGA